>NZ_JBSQBN010000256.1:0-826 GCF_053850585.1 Shewanella sp. A22 | reverse complement strand
CAGGGCGAGATCGTGAACGTTTTTCAATCAACTTAACACACGATTTGACGTTAACATTTAGCTATGATCTTATACTCCCTTTTTTCGGGAGCTCACCATGCATATTGACCACTTCAAAGAGACTTTTCAAACCATAACTGACCAACGCCAAGGGGCTAAAGTGACCTATTGCCTTTTTGAGGTTTTGTTTGGTTCTCTATGTGCCGTTATCGCAGGAGCTAAAGGCTGGTTTGATATTCGAGAATACATACTTGGACATCATGATTGGTTTAAAAACAATAACTTATTCGTGAGTGGTATTCCTGCTGATGACACTATAGCTCGTATCATATCAACGATAGAACCAGAACAATTTCACCAGTGTTTTATTAACTGGATGTCATCGATACACACTCTTACCGAAGGCCAAGTGATTGCTATCGATGGAAAAACGCTTCGGGGGTCATACAATCGTCAAGACAGAGCCAGTACCATACACATGATTAGTGCTTATGCTTCATCAAACAAATTAGTACTTGGCCAACTTAAAACAGAACAAAAAAGCAATGAGATAACTGCCATTCCTGAGTTGATAAAGATGTTAGATATAAAAGGGGCTTTAGTGACTATCGATGCTATGGCTTGTCAAACAAAAATAGCCAAAACCATTGTGGAACAAGGCGGTGACTATCTGTTAGCTGTTAAAAGTAACCAGGGAAAATTACGCGAAGCGATAGTAAAAGCCTTCTCTTTCCAGCGCTCCAGCAATACGGACAAATCCACAATTGAACAGGGTCATGGGCGTACAGAGTGTCGCCAGTGCTATGTTATTGACAGTACAAACTTA
>NZ_JBSQBN010000255.1:0-835 GCF_053850585.1 Shewanella sp. A22 | reverse complement strand
TACTGACACATAAATTTGTAAAAGGTGAAGACCTGAATGAATTTGAGTTAAAGACGGTAAATGACTGTATCAGCCAATACCGACAACGCTTAGTCGATATCAGTTGGTTTATGCGCTCCTTGAATGAGCCGATTGCCAGAATGGCCAATAAAGAAGATAAATGTACCGGAAGATTTTGGGAAGGAAGATTCAAATCCCAGGCGTTACTCGACGAAGCCGCTGTTTTGAGTTGTATGGCTTATGTAGATTTAAACCCTATTCGTGCCAAAATGGCAACGACACCAGAAACCTCAGACTACACCAGTATTCAACGGCGAATAACCTCAGCGATAAAAGGTGAGCAACCAACAGCATTATTGCCTTTTATTGGTAATGAACGGCTAGATATGCCCAATGGACTGATGTTCAGCGTTAAAGACTATATTGTGCTGGTGGAAGATACCGGGCGAATTGTTCGAGAAGATAAGCGTGGCGCTATTAGCGCAAGTAGCCAAGACATTCTTAATAGATTAAATATTCCTGCTGAAAACTGGTTGAAAATCACTACAGAGTTTGGTTCATTATTCAAAGGTGCGGTAGGGGCTTTACCTGCATTAACGGAATATTGTGAACATCTAGAACGAAAGCGGAGACAAGGCGCATCAAACTGCCAGCGCTGGTTGTGTGCTTAAGGTTTAATCTCAAAAACGAAAACAAACACTCAAATAATAACCTCCTTTCCAGCTTGATATCAATCAAGCGACTAGTGCTGTGTTGGACCCACCATATTGCTCACTATTTTCCATTTAGTGCTCAGTTTGTTGATAATTCTTATTCAATTTATACATTTAAATAG
>NZ_JBSQBN010000002.1:0-108468 GCF_053850585.1 Shewanella sp. A22 | reverse complement strand
TCTCAGGTATTCCACTTCTGTGTTACATCGATTTAAAAGGCAACAACCATTTCTACATCAATGTGCCTTGAATTGAAAAACCTGAGAGACTCTGAACTGACCAGATATTTAATGAGATTGGTATTATATGGGCCAGATGCTATCCCAAAACAATCGTTCATATCCTTTAATAACAAAAAACCTCTACATTTCTGTAGAGGTTTTTTGTTATTTGGCGGAGCGGACGGGACTCGAACCCGCGACCCCCGGCGTGACAGGCCGGTATTCTAACCAACTGAACTACCGCTCCAAAACGGTTTGTATACACTTAGTAAAACTAACATTCTTAAAATAAATGTTTTTTTTACTAAGTGTAAACAGTTACTTGATTGGCGGAGCGGACGGGACTCGAACCCGCGACCCCCGGCGTGACAGGCCGGTATTCTAACCAACTGAACTACCGCTCCACTCAAGTGCGATGAATAATAAAGTTGTGATTATTAATCGTCAACTGTTTTTTCAATTGTTTGTACTCGATTAGCTATTAATTGCACAATCAGCAACTTCTGGTTCGAAAATCAAACAATATTGAAGCTAGCTTTTATCATCTGGAATACTCAAGTCTATATCGTCTAAATCAACACTATCAAGAATACTGTCTTGCGGTTTTTCTTCATCTTCTATCGGATTTTGCTTTAGTCTTTCTTCTGCGGCAGCCATTGCTTTGACCAATGTTTGTTTTTTACGCCACATAACTAAACCGATAATACCCAATAAAAACAGCACACCATTAATGGTAATAATCCAGAACATGGCATTATCTTTAGCGGCTTTCTCTTCAATATCAGCTTGAATAGCTGCTCTTTCAGCAAGCTCTTCCGCTGATGGCGCTGGTGCAGGTGGTTCAATCATATTAAAAAACATTTCGGGTAGATCAAGTACGATTTCACGGCCATCAATGGTAGTCGATACTGCATGACCTTTTACTCGATAACTGCCAAATTCGTTCACTTTGGGTAAGTATAAAACTTGTTCGGCGCTTGTTATCGCTTGTACAGTTATTGGGATTAACATGCCAGCTGGACCAATGACATCAAACTGAAAATGTGTTTGTGTTAGTAATACGACAGAATCATCAATCGACAATTGTATTTGCCATATGCCTTTTGAAGGATCGCTATTGGGCACCATTTTGGCCATGATAGGTTGAGGTGAAAGCTCAAAAGGCATTAAAAATTCACGCTCAAAAATGTTATTGCGAGCAATAACATTCAACACATAGTGCCCTGTGGGCTGGTGTAAATTATGGCTGCCCGTAAAAATGCCATCATCAGGCGCTTCGTCCAACAGTTCTCCATCATCTTTATATGCGCCAACTATAATCGTACCCGTGGCAAAATTATTCTCTGTAGGAAGGTGTGCACTGGTAAAGCGAGCCGTCCACTCGACCATATATGCTAGTCCCGGCATTCTCATGGTTAAATCATCACCCAAGAGTTTTGCGGTTACTTTTAGCCTTTCTCCTTGATAAAGAGGTTGCGGTAATGGCTGCACCTCAATATCAAGTTTCGAAATTTTCTCAATTGTCGAACCTTCAACCACACTGCCCAGTAATTGCCATGGACCAGGCATTGGTTTTTCAATATAAATCATATCAGCCGCGATACCGTCAACCCATTTTACGGTTTGAGGGTGGCGATTTGAATACCACTTACTACCGTCGGGTAAAATGACCACAACAGGTGCAGAGCCATAGCTACGTTGAATAACTAATGTTAAGTGATCGACCATATGGTCGATTCTAAATCGATTTTTAAGCTCTACCGCTTTTGATGCGCTTACCATTGATGCTTGGGCATTAGATTGCCAAGTCAAAGTAAGACTCAATAGAAATAAACAGGTAATCGCAACAAAAACGGTACGGGTTGTACTCATAAAGATAGGTTTATCCTCTCCAGAGACATTTGCCTGACTTCGCAATTAGGTCAAGTCGTTGTTCATGTAATACTATTTCATCGGCAGACGCGCCAACGACTTTAAGATTAAACGCTGCTGGGTCGATTTTTTTTATTCCGCCAGCTTCTTGGCCTGCTTTTTCATTGGACAAATTAAATTTAATTTGTCCACCCGTCATAATTAAATAAACATCTGCAAGAATTTCTGCATCGAGTAATGCACCGTGATACGTACGGCGGCCATTATCAATACCATAACGTCTACACAGCGCATCGAGGTTATTTTTTTGGCCTGGATGCAGACGTTTTGCAATTGCTAAACTGTCTAGAATACTGCAAATGTCTTTGGTTTTAGGCCCAATTGGGTTGAGTTTAGAAAACTCATGATCCATAAAGCTCACGTCGAAGTTAGCGTTGTGAGCGACAATTTCTGCACCATCGATAAAATCAATGAAATCTTTAGCTATTTGATGAAACCGTGGCTCATTAGCTACACGGTCATTAGTGATGCCATGGACTTGAATGGCTTCTTCATCAATTGCCTGACCAGGATTGATATATTGATGGTACGTTCTACCCGTTAAGCGACGGTTAATCACTTCAACGCAACCAATTTCAATAATACGATGACCCACATAGATTGGCCCACCCGCTTGGTTCATACCTGTGGTTTCAGTATCGAGAATAACTTGCCGACTTGCACTAGAAATTATGTTCATATTTTTTACTCATTCAGCCCTCGCCTTTGTATAAATTGAGTATACTGGCGCGAATATTTTGCTATGGTAACAACTTGATGGCCGAACTCAAACAGCTGTATATCTTTACTGATGGTTCTTGTTTAGGAAACCCTGGACCTGGTGGCTATGGTGTGGTGATGAAATACAAGAATAAGATCCATGAAATCGCAGATGGATTTGCCTTAACAACCAATAACAGAATGGAGTTACTTGCGCCAATTATCGCTCTAGAAGCGTTATATGAGCCCTGTAATATTGTACTCACTAGTGACAGCCAATATATGCGTCAGGGTATTACCTCTTGGATCCACGGTTGGAAAAAGAAAGGTTGGATCACCTCAACCAAACAGCCGGTCAAAAATGTCGATTTATGGAAACGTTTAGATACTGTGAGTCAATTACATAAGATTGACTGGCGTTGGGTAAAAGGCCATGCGGGCCATGTTGAAAATGAACGATGTGATGAATTAGCACGACACGCAGCCGAAGCGAAACCGCATCAAGCAGACACGGGATATCAACCAGACTAATCAAACGTTTCTATCTAGCCTATTGCACATTGCCACTTTCACCATTAACGGTCGCAACACATTGACGTTGAGTCAATCCACTGCGGCTAGCGGTTGGCGCCGTTGACCAATTAGGGGCTTTCACCTTCGATTTATCTTTAATTGGTGTTAACGGGACGGTCAGTTTTCGAGCCACGATTAAGTAAACACTGCCAGTACTGGGTAACCAGTTAGCCATACTTTTTTGCCAAAAGGCTTGATGAGGTGAATTATCCACTCTTTGCCCTAATAACGAATGGTACATAAACCGTTCATCGGCTAATACTTGATAACCTAACAATCCTAGCCAATCTTTAACTCTTGAGGGCATAAAAAATTGCCCATTCCAAGGCAGTGTCGTTTGATATTTTGGCAGGATCTTACCGATAAACGCTGGGCTTATAGGGTTAAAACCAACAATAAAAATATAGCCGCTGCTAATAAGCACCCGATCGAACTCACGTAAAATTTGATAGGGATCTGATTCAAACTCAAGTAAAAAACAACTTAATACAGCATCGATAGAACTTTGTTGTATGGGTAAATGATGGGGATCGGCTTGAATACTGGCACTAATATCATCATAAATAGAAAAGTGTCGCGCAATATTGCAATGAAGACTATTTAGCTGGCCGCTTAACGCCCCAACCTTGAGTAAATGATAGCCAAATATACGCGGCCACCAAGGCGCTAATTTAGCTTCTATCTCAGCTTGCATTAACTCACCAAAAGGTAAATCGTGCCACATAAGGGGTTTTAACATTGAGCCCGCCAACTTTCACTTTGTACAAAAGATCATATTCATCAAACAAACTCTACCACAAGTAATTTAATTTTAAGCTAACCATCAATGGTACTTTGTGGCATCTCTTCATTTGGTGTTGTTTAACGATATCCGTTACCCTAGTAGATAGTCAATCAACAGTCGAGATAGATTATGCTTAACGTCCATACCATTCCAGCTTTCAACGATAATTATATTTGGTTAATTCATCAAGATAACAGCCGTTTTGCCTATGTTGTCGATCCAGGCAATGGTCAAAATGTTATCGATTATATCGCGACAACCAACCTTGAATTAGTGGGAATATTAATCACTCATCATCATGCAGATCATACCGGTGGGATCGCACTACTGCAGCAACATTTTAATCATACACTTAATGTTTATGGCCCAAATAACGAGAACATTGCAGGCTTAACCCATCCTATTGACGTTAAAGCACAAACGACTCTCGATATTGCTCATCTCGGGTCTGTAGCAGTATTGGCCGTTCCAGGTCATACTTTAGGTCATATTGCTTATAACCTGCAGCAAAGCTTATTTTGTGGTGATACTTTATTTAGCGCTGGTTGCGGGCGCTTATTTGAAGGAACCCCGGAACAAATGCTCACATCGCTGTCAATGCTTGCTCACCTCCCCGACAGTACGAGGGTGTATTGTGCTCATGAATATACACAAGCCAATATTGAATTTGCGTTACATGTCACACCAAATAATCAACAACTCATTGATTATGCAGACACAGTCAAACAACTAAGAGTAAAAAATTCCCCCAGTATTCCAAGCTCCATAAGAATAGAAAAAGCCATTAACCCATTTTTACGTTGTCATCTAAATGAGACTCAGATCGCAATTTCAACTCAATTTGGATTAGACAAAATAGATACTATTCAAACATTTACTAAGCTTAGGCAATGGAAGGATAGCTTTTAAATTAACATGAAAACAGTTTAATAAGACAAGCTAAAAAAATTAATCTACAATGCAAAATTGAATTAGCATGACCAAAAGAGTCTCAATGGCATTTGGTATGTTCCATTTTATTTAAGCCTGAGAACTTGGGGTAGTGTATCTTCAAATGAAAGCTAACTTAATCATTATGGCTGGCAGTATGCTAGCTATATCGGGGTGCCAGACACTCCATACTGCAGAGCCAAGTTCTGATAGTTCGACCCACATTGTTAACGCTCATGTAAAAAACAAAAAATCGTCGACGGTTACCCTTGAGCAAATTGAAGAGCAAGTCGCTCAAGTTAACAATTTATGGCTCAGAATCAGCAATCAAATGCATTTTCCTGTTGTTGATAACGCGTTGGTCAATCAGTACCGCCAGTGGTATATCGATAACCCTAAACACTTAGAAATAGTCGCTCAACGTGCAAGGCCATACTTGTATTACATCGTTGAACAGCTCGAACAGCGTAATTTACCCCTAGAACTTGCATTATTACCTATTGTAGAAAGTGGATTTGATCCACTTGCCTATTCACCCAGTAATGCATCGGGTTTATGGCAATTAACGGCACCAACAGCACTATCATTCGGTGTGAAAACTAATTGGTGGTATGACGGACGACGTGATGTTGCTTCGTCAACGAAGGCTGCATTAGATTTGATGGAGTACCTTTACGCCAAAATGGGACAAAATTGGTTATACACCATTGGAGCTTATAACTCTGGCGAAGGCCGAATATTCAACGCCATAAAACGCAATCAAGCACGTGGAAAATCGACGGACTTTTGGTCATTATCACTGCCAAGAGAAACCGCTCATTATGTGCCTCAATTATTAGCACTAGCAGATGTTATTAAACATGCTGACCAATATGGCATTAATTTAATTGCGATCGATAATTTACCTCAAATAGAAGTGGTCAATATTGAAAGTCAGTTAGACATTAACTTAGCCGCAGATTTGGCACAAACAGACATTAACGATTTAAAAGCAATCAACCCTGGGTTAAAGCGTTGGGCTACGGCACCACAAGGTCCACATCAATTGATTGTACCTAGCGATAAAGCAGCCACCTTTAAACGTGCATTGGCCCAAATTGAGCCAAACTCACGGATAAATTGGGTTCGCTATAAAATTAAGCTTGGTGACAGCATCAGTGAAATTGCCGATCAGTTTGAAACCACAGCCACATTGATAAGAAGCAGTAATGGTATTAAAGGCAATAATATTATCGCGGGTCGATTCTTAATTATTCCAGTTGCAGCAAAAGATCCTGACTTGGCAACGATGACCGCTGACCAAGTTCTTGCACGCAAAACCGTCATAAAACCAGGCAAAAATAAGCACACTTATACGGTTAAGTCAGGTGATTCTTTATGGAAGATAGCTCAGTCACAACAAGTCACTGTGGCACAGTTAACGAAGTGGAATAATCTAAAAAAACAATCGACATTGTCCATCGGTAAATCGTTGGTCATTTTTCCAAATGAAGTACCAATTAATACCGCAAACAATGAGAAAACTGTCAACTATCGAGTACAGTCAGGTGATTCATTAGCACGTATTGCCTTGAAGTATAAGGTATCGGTTGCTGAACTCATCGAGTGGAACAGCTTACAAGACAGCAAAATTATTCAACCAGGTCAAATACTAAAATTGATTGTGACTAATAGCTAACGACACAATAAGGCAATTGATTACTCCATTTTAAGCATTAAAAACGGACAAGTGATTCACTTGTCCGTTTTTATTGTATGGCGCAGGTATTAAAATACATACTAAATGTTATTAATCACAGCCCGAGTTTCTTAAACAGCCCTTCTTTTAATTTATCTTTGGCTTTATCCGCCTCATCCTTTAATTGGCCTTGCAATAATGCTTTAGTATCGATACCAAACTTAGGCTCTTGGAACGTACCTTTAATGGTTAATGGGATATTAACGCCTTTAAGCGACTCGTCCGCCGCGCCTCCTTGACCTGATAATGATCCCACAACACTCGTTGTTAACGTGTAATCCAATGCTTCAGAAACAATATTTGCTGTGCCTTTACCGCTCAAACGAATTAACGGTGAAGCCATGGCTAAGTCTGGATTTGTGACAACTGCATCTTTCATGTTGAAGCTACCTGTCAAACTAGTAAAGTCCGTCTTCAACTCTTCCTTGTTATCAGCAGATAAATCACCTTTCAACTTTTGCTGTGCACTGCGGATCATTTGAGGAATATTAACCCCATAAAGTGAGCCATCGGCCACTTCAAACTTACCCTCGGCATTAAGGTTCTCTTTAAGATTATCAGGAATTAAGCTTGCCCCACTACCTTTAACTTCAAAGCTTGCAGTACCCGACAGCAAAGCAACATCTGCGGCATCCGTTAGTAAGGGGCGAATCTGCACGCCTGTGAGTTTTTTATCAAATTGATAGCTTGGTATTGCATTGCGGCCATCTAACTTAGCATTAAGGGCTAATTTGCCCTCATATAAGTCAGCAGTAAGCGACGATAACGTCAACACTCCTTTATTGATCGCCATTTTCATTTGCCAATTCTGCGTTAACATATTACTGACTTTAATTGACTTAGCCGTTAAATTTAACGTTAAGTCGACAGCTTTTAATGCCGATAAATCAGGTTCTTCAGAAACAGATGTTTCAGTCTTAGGTTCTGACGCTTCAACCTTAGCTTCTTGCTTTGGTAACAGAGCATCAACGTCAATATCACCAATAGCTACATTCATGGCAATTTTAGGAATGCTGTTACTATAGTTCACCTTTATATCGCCACTAGCAGCTAAATCCATCGCTGACACTTTTGTTAACTGCAGCGCTACGGTTTTAGTGTCTAATGCCATTGTTATTTGCGTGGTGAGCTCAACAGTAACCGCTTTACCTGGTAAACTGTCACCTTGGGCTTTATGTACCATGGCAAAATCACTAATCGTAATGTTATTTAAACCTTGATTAACCTTAACTTTGCCTTCCCCTGACGATGCTAACTGCATATCTGGTAGTGTTGCAGAAAACTCATAAGCAAAATCGGCAAACTCACCAAGACTGAACTGACCCAGTGTAAAACTGTTTAAGCTGAAGGTTTGAGTCGTATTAGTGGCTTCATCAATGATGTTTATATTGGTATTCGTCAATTCAATACCACCAATATCCAAGGTTTCTAAATCAACAGATTGCGTGTCACTTGAACTTGACTGTGGTTTTTCTGACGTGTTTTCAGCAGTAAGACCATCAAAACTGCTCTTACCGTTTTTTTGTGTCACTAAATTAAGCGTTAACCCATCAAGTTTTAATAAATCAACTTCGATTTGTTGGCTAAATAATGGCATAAGCGCCACATTGGCTACGGCTTCTTTTACATCCAACATTGACACTGGAGTGAAACCATCTGGATTAGAGAGTGAAATCCCCCCCAATTTAATCCCTAAAGAAGGAAAAACACTCCAGCTGAGGTCTTGGGTAATGTGTAAATCTCGACCCGTTTGTTTTTTTACAGCATCAACGATTTGAGGTTTAAAATTATTTAGATCAAAAAACATTGTTAAGTAGACTGTGATGCCTACCACTAGGGTTAGCACTATTGCTAATAACCACTTTACTACTTTCATTTTCGCTTCCTTGTCTGTGCTTTTCTACAGTAAAATAGACAGGTCTAATGATTGCTTACTAACAGCAATACCATTGAGATCTGCGTAGATCATCATTCCGGAGATAATAGTGACCCCTGCTATATCAATGGCAACATTGACTTCACCAACGTCTTTTTTATCGGTTTTAATAGGGTTTGTACCTAGAGCTTGCACACCAATTTGCATGGTATTGATGGTTCCGGCATCACGTATACAGCCATTAATAATGATGCCTTCCCAACCATTTTCAAATGCGTTCAGCGCTATCATGTCACCAAGCAAAGCTCGTCGACTTGATCCGCCGCCATCAACAACCAACACTTTTCCATGTCCTTTTTTTGCTAATTCTGATTTGACCTTGGAATTATCTTCAAAACACTTAACCGTTACCACTTCACCATAAAATATCAGCTTAGCACCAAATGAGCGCCATGGGCTGGACAACAATGTCAATTGCTCAGGATAATGATCGAATAAGTCAGGTAATAGGTCTAACATGGGTCCTCCTTGAAAATCAAATTCTTAGGTTACTAATTATGAGTCAATTCAACAAGTTTTGTTAACTATAAATTCACAATGCCTTTATATCCATTTATTTAATGATCATGTTAAAAGCAGTAACACGTTAAAAGGTGACTTAATCATTAAATATGAATATAATTTCAAAAAATAACGTAGATAATCATACTTATGAGCAACGATTTAAATTTACAGAAAATGATAAATGCGTTTGATGAGCTAGACTTTGAACAACGCACGACTACAAACTTAGAAAACGCTCGCAACAAGCAGCAAATGACAGCATATATTAATTCATTAGACTTTAGTTTACGTCGTCTATTGATTTTACAAGAATCTGTGAATGCCATTGTAGAGCAAAAACAACTTGATCTTGTTAAACAAGAACATATTCAAACATACAAAACAAAAATCATTAATTTGTCACGTCAGTACAATATATCATATCAAGATGTTATCAATATTATGGTACAACTTTCACGTTAATATCGTGAACAATGCAAGCCTCTTTCGTTATCTGTTTAACGAGACTCATCGGGCGAGTTAGTTAATCAGTCCTCTGTCTACTTAGTCATGTGGGTATGTCGCTGTTTGCCCTTTTGAGCATTTCTGACTAAAATTCACCTTCGACAAGAAACGTTAACGATATAAAAGCAAGTAGATGATTATAATCATAATAGTTTGTTATTATTTGCACAGAATGGCATCTCGATAATATTTATTTAACACAATACCATCCAGTGAATAATTGTATCGAATAACTCAAAGCTTAACTAAAAGCAGGCAGATCTCGGAAATTTATAAAGGGTCAACATTATTTTCCATTGCTTATAAAACACAGAATAATTCGCTCACTAACATGTACATTGTTATTAAGCCTCAATGGCCTGCTCTATCTGTTCTCTAAGCCACATAAATGCAGGATCTGCTTCAGTATTGGTATGCCAATATAAATGGGTATCGATGTCAGGTAGCTCAAATGGCATTGTGCTCACACGTAAATCTGGATGTGCAAATTGCACGGCTATAGACCGAGGCAAGGTCAACATAAAAGGAGAACCAAGCACAATTTTGGCTGCAGTTTGATAACTCTGACAGCGGTACTTAATATTACGATTAATTCCTTGTTGTTGTAACAACATGTCTTCCATTACCCTACCTATGGGCCTGCTCGATACAGCAACATGCTCGGCATTCACATAAACATCAGAAGTTAGCTCAGCAGTAGGCCCTACACTCATAGTATGTTGCCGATAATCAAACAAGACACAAAAAGGATCTGACAACAGGGCTTTATGAGCCAAAGGAGCATTTACTGCACGAGCAACGTCAATGGCTACATCAACTTCACCGTTAGCTAATTGCCTAGCAATACTTTCCCGGGCTAATGTCATACTGGCCATTTTTGCATGAGGGATTAATTGTGCAACTTGCGAAATTAATGCTGGCATTATTTGACTTTCTAATGCCTCGTGAATAGCGATTCTAAACGTTTGCTCTGTAGTTAGTGGGTTAAAATCACCACATTGCTGTAACAGTTGCCTTATCCGATTAAGTGCACTAACCAATTGTGGTGCCATACGTTGACATGCAGCAGTTGGCTGCATTTTTGAGCCTTGACGAACAAATAATGGATCATTTAGCACTAAACGCAAACGTTTCATCCCATGGCTCACCGCTGAGGGCGTGACAAACAGAGACTTTGCAGCTGAAGTCATATTTTGTTCTGCATAAAGTGCTTCAAATACTTTCAATAGGTTCAAATCAAGTTGCTGAATCGCTTTAGTATCGGACATCGTCACCCCAATATTGATTATGCATGCATTGACACATCTACTATGAATCCAGTTCATCATAACCTAACATCTTATTTCATTTCATTCACTTTGATTACTGTTATATGCTGACAACATAACTAAGCAAGTCACGCAATGAGTATTTTTTAGACTCACCTCATAGGGATGCATGGATGAATATTTACGCTACAGAAAAATCACAACAATATTTAGCGAAAGTAACCTCATTTATTAATGACAAGATTTTACCTATTGAAGCAGAATTGTTTACCGAAAATAGACTCCTTAACCACAATAGCGATTGGACTCAATGGCAATTGTTACCGCAAATTGAAGCGCTAAAAGCCCAAGCAAAAGCGCAAGGGTTATGGAATTTATTTCTACCTGACGCCTTATTAGGTAAAGGGTTAACTTGTGTTGAATATGCCCCTTTGGCGGAAGAAATGGGCCGTTCACTTCTTGCACCAGAAATCTTCAATTGTAATGCACCAGATACCGGTAATATGGAAGTGCTTTATCACTTTGGTGATGAGCAACAACAGCAGCAATGGTTAACGCCGCTACTTACAGGTGAAATACGCTCAGTATTTGCAATGACAGAACCTGACGTCGCTTCATCAGATGCCACTAATATGCAAGCTACCATCATTGAAGACGGTGATGATGTGGTAATTAATGGTCGCAAATGGTGGTCGACGGGCTTGGGTCATCCAAACAGCAAAGTGATGATCTTTATGGGACTGTCTCATAGCGACGCACCTCAACATCAACGTCATAGCATGGTATTGGTGCCGATGGACACGCCAGGTGTCAGCATCACACGTATGTTAACCGCCTATGGTGATTATGATGCCCCTTATGGTCATGGAGAAATGGAACTCGTCAATGTACGTGTGCCTAAAAGCAATGTGATCATGGGTTTAGGTAAAGGCTTTGAAATAGCTCAAGGTCGATTAGGTCCCGGCCGTATTCATCATTGCATGCGTGCAATTGGCGCTGCAGAACGAGCCTTATCATTAGCAATTGAGCGCGGACAATCTAGAGTTGCCTTTGGTCAACCGATTATCAAACTTGGTGGTAACCTTGAACGTATTGCTCAAGCGCGTATGGCAATTGAGCAAGCCAGATTACTGACACTGAATGCCGCGTGGAAAATTGATAATTTGGGCGTCAAATTTGCCATGACCGATATTTCTGCAATCAAAGTGGTTGTCCCTAATATGCTGACCCAAGTCGTCGATATGGCGATTCAAATGTATGGTGGTGCAGGAATGAACCATGACGCACCATTAGCAGGATTTGCGGCTATGGCACGAAGTTTACGTTTAGCCGATGGCCCCGATGAAGTGCATATGGCCATGGTGTCACGCCTTGAGTTAGCTAAGTACAAGTAATGGTGATGACAATGAAACCAATAACAAAATCACGAAATGTGGTGATCACCGGCGCAGCATCGGGTTTAGGTAAAGCACTGGCACTAAAATGGGCGAGTCAGCATGCCGAATTGTGCGTTGCAGATATTAACCAACCCGCTGGCGAACAGGTTTGCCAAGAAATCCAAGCGTTAGGAGGCAAGGCATTTTTCGTGCCTTGCGATATTACCAACACAGACAGCATTACAGCGCTCGTACAAGTACTGAATGAGCGTTGGCAACATATCGATGTGTTAATCAATAATGCCGGCGTAGCGTCAGCAGATAAAATTGAAGTTGAACCTATTTTGCAATGGCGCTGGGTAATGGAAATCAACGTGTTTGGTATTGTGAATATGTGCCAACAGTTTATCCCGATTTTTAAACAACAAGGTATTGGCAGTATTGTCAATGTCGCTTCACAAGCTGGCTTGACTCCAATCCCGTTTATGTCCAGTTACAACGCATCAAAAGCGGCAGTGGTGTCGTTATCAGAAACATTACGCTTAGAACTTGCCGATGACAATATCAATGTTAGCGTATTATGCCCAGGCTTCTTTAAAACCAACCTAGGTAGCAGTTTACGTACCCAAATACCTACAATGGAAAAGCTGCTGGGTAAGTTATTTGATAAGTCTCCCATAAATGCAGCGCAAGTAGCAGATATTGCTTATCAAGGTGAAAGTAAAAAACAATTTCTCTTACTAACACATCAACAAGGCAAGCGGCTTTATCAGTTAAAACGCTTATTGCCTTTGCATTGGTATTTTAAATTAGTATTGAAACAAACACATCGTCTTAGGCAATTGCTAAGGGAGGAACAAGCTTAATGAACCAACAATATCTTGATAAAGCCAAAGCGGTTCGTGCCGGCGAGGAGCTTGATGTTGCGATTATTGACCCGTGGTTAAAACAACATATCGACGGGCTTGAGGGAAAATTAACCATAACCCAGTACACTGGCGGTGCATCCAATTGGACTTACTGTTTAAGCTACCCCAATCGCGAGCTTATTTTGCGCCGCGCCCCCAAAGGCACAAAAGCAAAAGGTGCCCACGACATGGGGCGCGAGTATCGATTACAGCAAGCACTTAAACCCGTTTACCCCTATGTACCTGCAATGCTGGCACATTGTGAAGATGAAAATGTATTAGGAACTGAGTTCTATGTCATGGAAAAGCTCAATGGCATTATCCCCAGGCAAAACCTTCCTAGAGGATTAACAGTCGATATGCAGCAAGCCAGAACACTTTGCACCAATGTGATTGATTGTATAATCGAATTACACAAAGTGGATATAGATGCCGCTAATCTTAACCATATCGGCAAAGGCGAAGGTTATACGCAGCGCCAAATTGACGGTTGGAGCCAACGCTACACTCAAGCTAAAACCTGGAATGTGCCCTCAGGTAAAAAAGTGATGGCTTGGCTACAACAACATAAACCAGCACAAGAAACTATTTGCTTAACCCACAATGACTTTCGGTTTGATAACGTGGTGTTAGATCCAAATGACATTAGCAAGGTCAATGGAGTACTCGACTGGGAACTGGCGACACTGGGAAACCCATTAATGGATTTGGGTAATACCCTCGCCTATTGGGTTGAAGCAGATGATGATTTTTTAGCACAAACGACTCGCCGCCAACCCACACACCTTGACGGTATGCTCACTCGACAGCAAGTTGTTGCATATTATTGCGATAAAATGGATATCACCATTGATAATTTTCGTTTTTATGAAGTATTTGGTTTATTCCGTTTAGCAGGCATAGTGCAGCAAATTTATTATCGCTATCACCATAAACAAACACGCAACCCTGCATTTAAGCAATTTTGGATTTTTTCACATTATTTATTGTGGCGTTGTAGCCGTGCAATGAAGCAAAAAGGATAACCATGGCGAATATCTATTTAATCCGTCACGGGCAAGCCAGCTTTGGCGCTAATAACTATGACAAGTTATCAAGTTTAGGCCTTAGCCAAGCAAGGCATTTAGGTGAGTATTTTAACCAGCGCTTAATTCAGCCTAACCATGTTATTTGCGGCAACATGACCCGACATCAACAAACGCGAGATGCCTGTTTATCAACCATAGATCCCCCATTACTCCACGACTCATTACAGATCAGTCCAGAATGGAATGAGTTCAATCATGAAAACGTCATTGCCGTTTTTAGACCAGATTTAGCCAAACCTGATGTAATGAAACAGTACCTTAATCAACAAGCCTCTCCAAGTCGGGCATTTATAAAACTGTTTAACCAAGCTATTTTACAGTGGCAGCACGTTCCTATTTCAACAAATTATAGCGAGTCATGGCAACACTTTTACAACAGAGTCAGTATTGGTTTACAACAAATCATCTCGTACACAAAGCAAGATGACACTGTATTTATATTTACTTCAGGCGGTGTTATTAGCGCTGCGATAATGCAAATATTGTCGATTCCCGAAGCTGAATTTTTTAATATTAATAAACAATTGGTCAATTGCAGTATCACCCAATTACAACTAAAACGGCAACGATTAAGTTTAATTACCATGAATGAACATGGTTTTTTCGATGGTTCACAAAGACATTTACACAGCTTAATTTAAACCTAAAAATTGGTTCAGCATGACAAATGCTACGTCATAAAATTATCAATATTACAATAATAAAGAGCATATTATGAAACGAAAAAATATATTAATAACAGGGGCAAGCTCGGGTTTAGGACGTGGTATGGCAATTGAGTTTGCCAAAAAAAATCATAACCTAGCCTTATGCGCACGAAGAATCGAACGTCTTGAAGAATTAAAAAAAGAACTGTTAGTCATTAACCCTAATATCAAAGTATTAATTAAATCTCTTGATGTGAATGATCACCCACAAGTGTTCGACATCTTTAACCAGTTTAAGCAAGAGTTAGGACAACTAGACAGAGTGATTGTCAATGCTGGTATGGGTAAAGGAGGATCAATTGGTAGTGGATTTTTTGAAGCCAATTTACAAACTGCGCAAACCAATTTTATTGCAGCCATTGCCCAGTGTGAAGCGGCTATGTCCATCTTTAGAGCACAAAATAACGGCCACCTTGTGACAATATCCTCTATCAGTGCGGTCCGAGGATTCAGGCGAGCACTGACCGTCTACGCCGCCACAAAAGCGGCATTAACCTCCCTGTCAGAAGGTATTCGCATTGATGTAATGAACACACCGATCAAAGTCACATGTGTACACCCTGGTTTTATTCGTACTGAGATTAATGAAAAAGTCAAAACAGTGCCATTTATGGTCGATGCTGAGACAGGCTGTAAAGCCATAGTAAAAGCCATTCAAAAAGAGAAAGCAAATGCTTATGTTCCCAGTTATCCTTGGGCTATTTTACATTGGATATTGCGTATAGCACCTAGTAGCCTAATACGTAAAATGAGTTAATCACTGTCACTGTTGTACAACATTGACAAATAAAAAAGCCAAACTTTTGGTTTGGCTTTTTTATTGTGTTTAATAACCATAATTTAAAGCTAAATCATGTCTCCAAGTACAATAAATGTGATAAGCAAGATTGTTCGTTATTTATCACATCCTCACTTTGAAACCGGATTAAGCGGCTACCACTTGTTTAACTTTACGTAAGGGATGTAACCGATTATGCATCACTTTAATCGTATCAAATTGAACTAATGATTTACTTTCAGATAACTGACAATGTTGCGATAAAATCATCACTGTAGCCGCTTGTAAACCATTTTCAACCACTAATGCTAATACTTTAGAATAACCACAATTAAGTTGAAATAACTTTCCGACTTCGCAATAAACGCATTCATCACTAACGTCAAAAAACCACGATTTTGGCATTTGAGGCTGCAATAAAAAATGAGCCGCGGTGGCATTAAGCGCAGTTTGGACAATACCAGCATCTGAAATATGCAACACTTTAGGCAATGTTTCTAGCATCTTAATATAGAATTTTGCGTGTTCAAGCGTAAATTCAGCTGCAGTCAATGCATCTGGAATTAATGTTTTTTGTTTGTATGGGGTTAAGAACTCCATCTCGGAACCTAATGAAATACTTAATTGTTTCAAGCTTTCATTATATTCCCAATGCCAGTCCTTATTTGGCATTAATAACATGACTGTTTATACCTAAATTCTAAAGACCTTTGCATAATAGAGTGTTTTTCAGCCAATATCAAAATTTAATTAAAAATTATAACATAAATTTCATAGTGTTAGCACGATCGAACGATCAAACATTCGATCGCGGCATGATTTTTGATCAATACTTTCGCGTTAAAGACGTTATTTTGTACAATATGCATTAATAATTTGATCAACCAATTTAGGGCCTTGATAAATAAACCCTGAATATATCTGCACCATAGTTGAGCCGGCATCAAATTTGTCAATCGCATCTGACGCACTATTGATCCCACCAACACCTATGATCGGGATCTTTCCTTGTAAACATATCGCTAATTGTTTGATCACTTGAGTTGATAACTCAGTTAATGGTTTACCACTCAAACCGCCCATTTCTTCGGCATTTTTTAAGCCAACCACAGTATCACGGCTTAATGTCGTGTTAGTTGCTATTACGCCATCAAAATGATTACTCAACAAAGCATCTGCAATCGCTTGGATTTCATCGGCGGTTAAATCTGGAGCAATTTTAAGAGCCACTGGAACATACTTTCCGTATTTATCTGCTAACTCAGTTTGTTTTGCTTTAATCGAACTGAGCAAATCATCTAGTAATTCGCCATATTGCATAGAACGTAAACCAGGAGTATTAGGGGAAGAGATGTTAACAGCAATATAACTGGCATGTTGATATACCTTTTCCATACAAATTAAGTAATCATCTTTGCCCTGCTCAACTGGTGTGTCTTTATTTTTCCCAATATTGACACCGACCATAATGTCAGACTTTTTGGCCATTAAATTACGAACCAAATTATCAACGCCTTTATTGTTAAAGCCCATGCGATTAATTATGCCTTTGGCTGGCTTTAATCTAAATAAACGAGGTTGATCGTTACCTGGCTGAGGACGTGGTGTTACAGTCCCAACTTCAATGTGGCCAAAACCCATGGCATGAAATGCATCAATTGATTCGCCATCTTTATCTAGTCCTGCGGCTAAACCAACAGGGTTTGGAAATGTTAAGCCCATACACGTTACTGGAGCAGATTTAACCTGTTGACGATAGAAACAATTTAGCGGGTTATTGCCTGTTAATTTCAAACTGCCAATTGCGATATTGTGGGCTAACTCAGGGTCCATCTGAAACATTACTTTTTGTGCGAGTTTGTAAAACATGTTTTCTCCTAGACCTAAAAAAAGCCCCGGCAATCGCCAGGGCTTATTCACATTATAAAAACTACTTCTGACCTTCGCAATGCAAAATCAGTAAGTTAAGTTCCCGTAAGGCGACTGAGAACTTTGCAAATTCATGGGTTTGAGAAACCTTAAAATCAGCTAACATGTGATACCATCGTCCAAGCAATGGTTTGTTTAACGTAATCCATTGATTAATAACACTATCAGCATCGCAAGTGTCCGTACAAGTACGTAAAACTGCAGAGGTTAATGCGCGCTGTTGCCAATCAAGCTCTTCCCTAAAGGCGGCACGGGCAAGTACTTGCCAGTGATTCGCCACAGGTTGAGCACTGATTTGTTCTAAGAACCAATGTAGTTCAACCTTAGCACCTAGTTTTAAATAAGTTTCAGAAACCAACTCAACTGATTTATTTTCAATTTTGGCAATTTGTGCAATGTCTAACGCAGAAAATAATGTACTCATTTTAGCCACAATTTCTGCAACTGATTTAGGCACATTTTCATTCGTTAGGGCTGTAATCTCATCAGAAATAACGTTCACTTCAGCTTCAATCATGTATTGATCAACATTGGCTTTAAGCTGTTCAAACACTGGCTTAAAGAAAGCAATAGTTTGGTCAATATCATGGGCACGATTGCGATGACGAATAAACCAACGACATGTACGGCGCATATTACGACGTAGTTGATGCAACATTTCACCTTGCACAACTGCGGGTATAACACCGTTTAAGTCAGTAATAGATGTGGTTAGTTCATCAAGGCCAAAGATTTCTCGGGCCATAGTATAACTAATCGCCGCTTCCGCAACTGTTGCACCGGTCTCATCTTGCATACGTTGCACAAAATTAAAGCCCATATCATTGACCAATTCGTTGGCTAATGAAGTGGCAATAATTTCACCTCGTAAGGGGTGTGCAGTCATTTTATCGGCATATTTGGCTTGTAACTTTTTAGGGAAATAAGCCACTAACAACTTACTTAAGAACGCATCTTCAGTGATTTCTGGTGTCACTAATTGTTCTTTCAGGACCATCTTAGCGTAAGCAACAAGTACCGATAACTCTGGACGCGTTAACGCACGGCCGTTAGCTAAACGATCGGCTAAATCATCATCTGATGGTAAAAACTCGAGTGCGCGGTCAAGTTTGCCGTCTTTTTCAAGATACTGAATAAAACGAATTTGTTCTTTAAGTTGTGACACACCATGTACTTGAGTGACCGAAATCGTTCTAGTTTGGTCTTTACAATCTTGAATCACAATCTCACTGACTTCGTCAGTCATATCTTCAAGTAAACGGTTACGCTGTTTAACAGTTAACTCACCTTCTGCAACTAGGGTGTTTAAGAAAATTTTAATATTAACTTCGTTATCAGAACAATCTACACCACCTACGTTATCGACAAAGTCAGTATTCATACGGCCACCATTAGCACAATATTCAATACGTCCTAATTGAGTACAGCCTAAGTTACCGCCTTCACCAATGATTTTAGCGCGAACTTCTTTGCCGTTAACACGTAATGTATCATTCGCACGGTCACCCACTTCAGCATGTGACTCTTTACTCGACTTAACGTATGTACCAATGCCGCCATTCCAAATTAAGTCTACAGGCATTTTCAACAGTTCTTTCATCAATTCTGTTGGGGTCATTGTGTCTTTGCTGGTATCAAGCATCAGCTTAATTTCTGGTGTCAATTTAATTGACTTCGCTGAGCGTAAGAATATCCCGCCGCCTTTCGAAATGAGCTTGGTATTGTAGTCTTCCCAGCTTGAGCGAGGTAAAGCAAATAAGCGTTGTCGTTCGGTATAGCTTTCTTCAATACGCGGTGTTGGGTCAATAAAGATATGCATATGGTTAAATGCTGCAACCAATTGAGTTTGCTCAGACAGCAGCATACCGTTACCAAAAACATCACCAGCCATATCACCTACGGCAACACAACTAAAAGGTGTTGTTTGACAATCAACACCAATTTCACGGAAATGACGCTTAACAGATTCCCATGCGCCACGTGCAGTAATCCCCATTTTTTTATGGTCATAACCGTTACTACCACCAGAAGCAAATGCATCACCCAACCAGAAGTTGTATTCAATTGCGATGGCGTTAGCAATATCGGAGAAGGTCGCAGTACCTTTGTCGGCTGCTACGACTAAATACGGATCATCTTCGTCGTGACGAACAACATCAACAGGTGGTACGACTTCGCCGTTAACAATGTTGTCAGAAATATCTAATAACGCACGGATGAAGATACGGTAGCATTCTTGCCCTTCAGTAAAGAACGCTTCACGACCGCCCTCTGTCGGAAGTTGCTTACATACAAATCCACCTTTTGCGCCAACTGGAACAATAACAGTGTTTTTAACTTGTTGTGCTTTTACTAAGCCTAGCACTTCGGTTCGGAAGTCTTCACGACGATCAGACCAACGTAGACCTCCACGAGCAACCTTACCTCCACGTAAATGCACACCTTCAACACGAGGAGAATATACAAATATTTCAAAATTTGGCAAAGGCTTAGGCATTTCAGGAATTAAGTCTGGTGCAAACTTAAACGAAATATAGTCTTTTGGCTTACCGCCAATTGCAGTTTGATAGAAATTGGTTCGTAATGTCGCGTTTATTAAATCTAAGTAACGACGAATAATACGATCATCATCTAAACTTGAAACATCATCTAGCTGAATATCCACTTGTTCAAGGAATTTACTTAATGTCCGCGTTTTTAACTTGGGATTAAACTTACGGATGAACATTTTCACCAGTAAATCTGCAAGTTTTGGATAACGGCTAAACGTTTCTTCAATGTAAGATTGGCTGAAGGTCGCGTCTATTTGGCGCATATATTTAGCATAAGCACGCAAAATAGAGACTTCACGGCCACTTAAGCCGGTAGAAAGCACCATGCGGTTAAAACCGTCATCTTCCAAGGTTTTTTGCCATACTTGCAATAAAGCCGTTTGGAAACGGTCTTGGCTATCAGCTAAGTTCTCAGTGTCAGCACCTTGCACTGTCATCAGGAAGTCTAAAATCCAGAAGGTTGAACCGTCATTGGTTTTCACTTCATATGGACGCTCGTTGATCACGCGCAAACCAAAATTTTCTAACATTGGTAATACATCAGACAAGTGGATCGGTTCATCTTTATGGAATAGCTTTAAACGCACTTTATTGTCGTTTAACGCCGATTCCTGTGGTTGATAGAACAACATGCCTAATTTATGATCATCATCCAAAGCCTCTAAATGCTGCATATCAACCACAGCAGAACTTGGAAGTACGTCATCTTTATAGCTTGGTGGAAATGCGTTGAAGTAACGTTTAGTTAACCCTGTTCCTGCTTGCTCACCCACTGCATTGTTTAATGCGGTGTGTAATTTGTCATCCCATGAACGAGCAGCTTCGATAAGGTTTTTTTCAATGGCGGCCACATCAACTTCCATATTGTTATTATCAACTTTGATAATATAGTGAGTTCGAGCCAGAGTAGACTCAGAAAAATAGGTAGTGAACTCAACATCTTCATTGCTCTGGAAATGTTGTGCCAGAATCCGCTGAGTATCTTGACGTAATTTGGTGTTGTAACGGTCTTTGGACACATAAACTAAACACGATAAAAAACGGCCATAACCGTCTTTACGTACAAACAGCTTTAGCTTATCGCGGTCTTGCATTTCCAACACACCATGAGCGATATTGGCTAACTCATTGTCTTTTGCCTGAATGAGCTCATCACGAGGTAAATTCTCGAGAATATTCATTAACGCTTTGTAGTCATGTGAGCGTGGTGTTAACCCTGAGTGGTCAAGGATCCGCTGCACTTTTTCACCCAATAGTGGTATTTCACGTGGACTGCGATTATATAAATTTGATGCATATAAACCGATGAAACGATCTTCACCTATAACATTACCTTTTTTATCAAAACGCTTAACACCTATATAGTCTACATAAGCAGGACGATGTACCCGACTTTTTGCTGAACTCTTTGTTAACACTAACAGGCTTTGATCTAGCGCTTCTTTACGGGCGGAGTCTGATAATGAAGACAGCAATAAACCGCGTTCTGTATGGGATGTTTTAGAGCGATTCATCAAGCCAAGGCTAGAGTCTATATTAGGGACTAATTCAACATCACCTTCTACCCTTTTTAGATCATAATAACGATAACCTAACAGCGTGAAATGATGATTATTTAAATAGTTTAAGTAATCGATAGATTCTTGTAACTCTGCCTTTTCGCCAGGGAATGGACGCGAAGGCAATTGTTTAATCGTATTAGTCAACGTATCAGACATGGCTTGCCAGTCATTAACGGAAGCAGCAACATCAGCAAGTACCGACTGAATTTCTTTTTCAATCGTTTTTATATCGGCATCGCTATTTTGCTTGTCTATTTCAATTAAAAATACTGCAACACTACCACAATCATCAGCGGCATCATTTAAAAATGACACACTGGTTACATTACTGTTTTCACGGATCACCGCAAGTGGGGTATGTAACATCACATGAGCTGTGATGCCCATACGATTTAATGCCATCATTAATGAATCAACTAAGAAAGGCATATCAGGTTGTATAACTTCGATAATACTGTGTGTTGACTGCCAACCATGTTTTGCTTGGCTAGGATTAAAGACCCTGATATGAGTTTTATCCTCGGCAGTTTTATTGAGGGCATTCCACAGGCTCACAACGGCACCATATAAATCACTGTCATTACGCGCATTGAGATCGTCTTTTGACATATGGGCGTAGAGACAATTAGCAAATTGCTCCACTTGTTTAGCTTGAGAATTAGGGATTTTTGTGTGAATTAAATTGACTACATTTTCAAGTAGTACAGAAGGCATTGCATCTTTCAAGGCCATGTTGCAGATTCCTTAAGCGTCTATGGCAGCGCTCTTATCATTATATGGATGCTTCGGCTTGTTGATTCAGTAGGTCCGAGTCATTTTGTGTCTATCACGTCAATAACTGCTTTGCGTTTAACAAAAGAAACTCATATCTGAGATCTGGTGCAAAGTTTATTACTAAATTGCTGCTATATCGAGGAAAATTTTAGTGGTACATCCTCTATAAATCCAGTCGACAGTATCGTTTTATGTTTAAAATGACATTTAAGTCGTTTGCATAGATTAACTATGCAAAACAAAAAAGGGAGCTAAGCTCCCTTTTTAATTTAATCATTTGTTTAATCTACTTTTTTCGCCAGAACATTGCAGAGAGGGCCGGTAGAATAATAATTGCACCTAACATATTTACTAAAAACATAAAGGTGAGCAATATTCCCATGTCCATTTGGAATTTAAGGGCAGAGAAAAACCAAGTACTCACTCCAATGGCTAATGTTAAGCCAGTAAAGATAACCGCACTACCACGCTCGACTAATGCTTCAAAATACGCTTGTTGTACAGGCATACCATTGCTGAGTTTATTTGACATGGTAGATAGAATATAAATGCCATAATCCACACCAATACCAACCCCTAATGCAATAACAGGCAAGGTACTGACCGCTAGACCAATATCAAGTAGGGTCATTAACGCTTGCGCTAATGTGGACACCACATACAAAGGTATAATCACTGCAACCGTAGCTTTAAATGATTTAAAGCTAATCAAGCATAATACAAAAACCGCACCATATACATATAACATCATTGGTAGCTGAGCCGCACTAACAGCTTCATTTGTTGCCGCCATAACGCCCACAGGGCCAGATGCTAACTTAAATTGTAATGTGTCTGAATTCAATTGTGTCGCAACAGATTTAACTTTATCAACCACTACCTCAATTGTGTCAGCCTTGTGATCTTTTAAGAACAAATAAACGGGCATCACTGAGCAATTACTATTGAGTAATCCAGAGGTTGTCGGTACCTGTCCCACAGCTTGCACTAAACTGGCTGTGGTACGAGGCAACACTTCCCATTTAGGGTTCCCCTCGTTAAAACCAGCATTCACTTTTTTTGCAATTGAAGCCAGGCTAGCCGTTGACTCAACGCCAGGCGTGTTTGCCATCATCCATTCAAACTGATCTATTTGTGATAACACTGAATGATATGTACAGGCTTCAGGAGTGGCTTCAACAATGACGGTCATCACATCCGTTGTGATTGAAAAATGGTCCGTAATAAAAAAAGTATCTTGGTTATAGCGTGAATCTTGATGCAGTGCCGGTGCCCCACCCTGTAAATCACCAATCTTCATTTTCGAAGCTTGTTGAAAACCTGCAACATAGAGTACCGCTGTTGAAACTAATACAACAATGGCATATTTTGGGGTAGCAAATTTTGATAAAACACGCCAAATATTTTCAATCTTCTGACGTTTCTCAGGATTATCTTGCTTATTCGGTAATTCAAAATATGAAATCACCAGTGGCAGCAATATGAGGTTAGTTAAAATAATAACAGCAACCCCTAATGATGCAGAGATAGCCAACTCACGAATAATACCAATGTCAATTGACAGTAAGGTTAAAAAACCTACCGTATCAGACAGTAAAGCAACACCACCAGGTACTAATAAACTACGAAACGCTGAAGCCGAAGCCGCTTTGGTTGTTTGCCCATCCAGCACTCGGCGGCGGACAGCATTGATCATCTGTACCCCGTGACTGACACCAATAGCAAACACTAAAAATGGCACCAAAATTGACATGGGATCTAGTCCAAAACCAATCACAGTCAATAAACCTAATTGCCAACATACTGCGACTAAACTGCAGATTAATGGCAATACCGTTAATATTATTGATTTAGAAAACATATATACCATCACAGTAGTAATGGCAATGGCAATCAAGAAAAACAGTAATACGCCTTTAGCGCCTTCTGCAACATCTCCTGCCATTTTGGCAAAACCAATAATATGAATTTTAATCTGATCATTTTCAAACTTGCCACGCAGCTCTTGCTCTAGCTGGTTAGCAAACGCGATAGTATCAATGGCCTCACCCGTTTGTGGATCAAACTCCATTAACTGTGCAGAAACCATCGCAGAAGTATAGTCATTGCCAATAAGTCGGCCGACTATACCGGCTTTTTCAATATTATCGCGAACAATTTTAAGCCCGTAATCATCATTACGAAAATCGGCAGGAATAACCGGACCACCGGCAAAACCGTCTTCAACGACTTCAGTGAAACGCGTAGAAGGAGAAAAAAGTGATTTTACCTGCGAGCGTTCCACTCCTGGGATAAAAAATAATTGATCATGTACATTTTTCAATGCATCGAAAAATACCGGGTTAAATATACTGCCACTGGTATCTTCTACGGCCACCATAATACTGTTAGCGCCACCAAAATCTTTTTGATGTTTGGTGTACGTTTGCATATATGAATGATTAAGTGGGATATTTTTACTAAAAGCCGCATCCATTTTTAATTGGCTGGCTTGGTACCCTAAAAAAAAAGTAATAAAAATAAATGAAATGATGACCCATTTTCGATTACGGAATAAATGAGATTCAAATCCATTGACCAGTTTTTCTAACATCTTTTCGGCCCTATTATTGTTGTTTTAATTTTTCCAATCTAACCCGGAGGTTAATCAAGCTGGAACAGTCCCTTAGAACCGGCGAACCATAACTGGCCTTTACTGTCTTGAGCAATTGCCACAATATTTTCACCTTGGCGTCTGGCAACAATATCACCCTTACCATTATCGACTGACAATACAACTCCAGCATTTCCAACTAGATATAAGTCATCATTAGGTGTAATAAGTGCACTATTAATTGATGATTTAACAGGTAAATCGACTTCTTGCCATGTTGCTAAAGTTAAGTCAGACTTAAACACATGACCACGTAACCCCATAACATAAACATCATCACCGACCGATATGGCGTTAAACATTGAACCTTCATAGTCAAAATTCGTTTTTGAGAATGTGTTGCCATTATCATCTGATACCGCAACCATACCCAACTCACCCACAAGCAATAAACGCTTATCTTTGAGTCGGATCAAACGATTAAAATGAGGTAATAATGATGCTCTCTCAGATAAATACAATGCTTCATCTTCTGCTTTGAGCTCATTTAAGTAAGCGACATCTTCTTCAAACAGCAACTCTTGATGAAATTCATCTTGCCATGTCTTGCCACCATCAGCAGTACGATAAAATAAACCATATGCCCCAACAGCAATACCATCTAACGGGCTATAAAAGCGCACATCGAAAAAAGGTTTTTCAATCTCAGCAGAATGCATTTGCACAGACCAAGTTGTTCCACCGTCTTGAGTATGGATGATGGTTGCATCATGTCCGACGGCCCAACCGTGTTTTGCATCGAAAAAAAACACCTTGGTTAATTGCGAAACAACAGGTGTAGCAACTTGATGCCATTTATTATTCTCTAATAACAGGACATTACCACGCTGACCAACAGCGACGAGTTTATCTCCGGCATTGGCAATATCGAGTAATAAAGAGGATTCAGCTAAGGGTTGAATTTGAACAGAAAGCGGATCGAGTTGAGCATCTACTGAAGCAGTATATAAACATGCACTAATCCCAATCGCCACAGCACTGCGAAGCATGCTAAACGTCATACAAACTTCCTTTACAATTTATAGGGGCGCTATGCGCCCCATTGTGTTTATGTCTTATTAACGAATACCAGCACGTCTTAATGCGTCTGGTGTAAAGTTAGCTTCTGAAAGTGATGCATCAAAATTGTACATACGGCCCTCGTTGTCTAACCCCATCGCTAAATAACGGCGCGATTGAAGATCATGGAATACTTCTAGCGTACTCCAAAGTGCTGGTACTTCATAGTAGTTGATAAGATGAGCAACACCAACACGATAAAGTTCATCACGATTATCATAGATATCAGTGACGGCTATTTGCCAAGAATCTTCATCAATATAAAACACACGTGATTTATAAGTATGTCGCATGCCTTCTTTCAATGTTGCTTTTACTTCCCAAACACGATGCTTTTCATAACGTACAAATTCAGGGTTAATATGACCAGGTTTTAGAATTTGATCATATTTTAATGAATCTGAATGTAAACGGTAATCATTGTAAGGAATGAAAACTTCTTTCTTACCCAATAATTCCCAGTTATAACGCATTGGAGAACCATTAAACATATCAAAATCATCGGTAGTTCGTAAACCATCAGACACTGTGCCTGGTGTATCAAAAGCAACATTAGGTGCTTTGCGAACGCGACGTTGTCCTGTGTTATAGGTCCAAGCTTGGCGAGGAAGCGCTTCCTGATCCATGGTTTCTTTAACAAGTAATGCCGTACCAGCTAATCGTGCTGGCTGGGTGACGACTTGTTTAAAGTAAAACAGTGTATTGGTTTCTTTAAGTTTTTCTAATGTCACCTCTGGACGAGAATATTCAAAACGGATCTCCTCAGCGTTTTCAACCAAAGTGTATGAACCATTAGACATTGGCGCAGCTTGACTACGATAAGTTTCAACATCTACACCACGATAACGCAAAATGTGGTTCCATATGACTTCCAAACCGTTAGCTGGAATAGGAAAAGGAACACCGATTGTTGCGCCAGATATACCGTTACCTTCAGAGATTAATTCAGCTCTAACAGCATTAGCCTTTGTCGCGTCATAAACATATTGAGGCACAGCAGCTGTACGACGACTCTCATAGACATTCATTTTATAAGTATCTGAATAGACTTCAAATAGCTTTTTTTGACCCGGTGTTAAAAAATCAGCATATTGGGCTTTATTTGCATTTGTGATGGTAAATAGTGCTTTGTCATTAGCAAAAGGATCTGGGTGATGCATCCCCTTAGTGTAACCTGCAATAGGTTCACTTATTCCGCCACTCCAAGCAGGGATAGAACCATCTGCATTAGCTGCTTTTTCAGCACCTAACGGCGTTAATGTTGTGCCTAATTTGTCTGCATCAGCTTGTGATACTTTCGCCAGCGCAGCAGGTGCACCAAGTGCCATAATCACTGCTGCCGATAATATCGTCAGTTTTTTCATTATAATTATCCTTTTAAATCGAATACTTGACGTTGAAAGAGACATAATCTCTGTCAGTCATAGCATTAGTTGTTCCTACGCCACCAAAGAAGCTGTTGTAAGAAATATCCGCGCCCCAACGACTCTGATAATCAAAGCTTACACCCAAGGCGACAGATTTTCTGCCCTCGGTGAATAAAAACATAGGATCCGGTGTAATACCGTCAACGTCGTGTGAAAAAATCACTCGAGGATACATGTTTACCCCAGCAAACACGTTGTTAAAGTCAGCTTTAGCCACTAAACGATAACCCCAAGCAAAATCGGTTGGAAATGGATTGGTTTCTGGACCGTTATGAAGAGCTTCAATAATGCCGGTCATTTCTGGATTGCCTCCAGAACGTGCGGTTCCAGGGCCATTTAAACGTAACTCATCAAACCCTGGCATATCGTGGATCCACACACCACCTACTTCTGCAAGCATGGTTAAATTATCTAAACCAAGCGTTGGACCAAATAAGTGAGTAAATGTCATCTGTGCTTGAGTGGTATCAGTTAGAATATAACCATCAACTGTTTCACCAGGAACAGGTGAATCCATTTGCGAAATACCATCAAGATCTGGACGTAAACCTGCATTAGCTAACTGCTGAGGCATCGCGGCAAATAACAATTCAACGTCATCGATTTGCAATGGCTCATCTACACGATGTGATATTTCACCAGCAACAGAGGTGTCACCCACTAAGGTATTAAAACTAAAGCCATACAATTGGATATCTTCCGGATATACAATTTGTGATTTAGTGAAGGTTTCCATGCTCAGTAGCAACTCACGGTCAATAACCCCACCACTTTGTGCTAAACGGCCATAATCGCGGCCAATCGCTTCTGCGGTAAAGTTTGACGCTGTACCACTGATGATAGGTCTACGACTGTGATAGTTCATGTAATACAAACCAAATTCAGTTTCACCCAATTCTGGAGAGTAATAACCTAATTTAACACCAAACTGGCCATCATCACTCGGATCGGCAGCATCTTGCACTAATGCCGTTTTAGTTGAGTAAGACAGCATAGCAGAGGCATATTGGGCATCAAATCCGCTCGCTGCTGCAGCTGCATATAGACGCGAATATTCTGAAATAAGGAAATCTTGATTGATGTCTGGGTTAGAGTTGAAGCCCAACTGTGCATTTTGGTTATAACCACCGTAACCAGCAAAATCATTGGTCGCAAAATTTGAACCCGGTGTAGGGATCCAAATTGGTTGCCAATCATATTGATAAAATGCTTCTAGGTTTAAATTTTCAGTGACCCCTAATGATGCCCACACCATACCTTGCGGACGAAATGCTTCTTTAAGTTCAGCACCAGGTGCATTAAGAATATTTAGGTCAACAGCATTAATTTCAGCAATACCGTGAGAAATTAAAGTGCTTTCACCCCATGAAACCACTTGGTTACCCACACGAACGCTTAATGGATTCGCTCCATTATTAAAATCCCAATTACCATAAACAAATGCATCTAACAGACGTATGTCTTTACATTGCACTTCCGACGCTTTGTCATCTTCACAAGGATCAAATTCTTTACCGGTCAGTGGATCGTTAAAATCATAATCACCATCATTTAACTTACGATCGTAGAAATACATACCGCGTAAAAAAACACCGTAGTTTTGGTACTTAAGTGAGAGTTCATGAAGACCTTTAACAATCTCTGAAGTTGTATCACCTTGCGCATACAATAAATTACTTAAATCATTATTACTTGAATAAGACCCTGATTGCGCCCAAGTTTCAGCTGAAGTGTATTTACTCGACCCAAAAGCACCGCCGAATGCAGAGTAACCAGACCAGTCAAATTGTGGCTGGTTTACTTTGCCAATTTGGTCGTTCCAATTACGGTCAGATACACGCCAACTCGCACCTGCGGTCCAAGTTGAGTCAAATGTACCGCGTACATCACCCCAATTGAAAGACACTGCTGATGCAGAAGAACTCATCCCCAAACATAAAGCCGACACCACCCCCAAAGCGAGAGCCGACTTATTAAAACTTTTTTTAACAATATTCATTTTAGTTCATCTCCGTAACCTGTTGGATTAGTTGTTATAGGAATTTAAACCAACATCTTGTTAGCCCACAGGCAACACCATTGTTACAGCATTTAACTATATTGAGCAAGGTCAAAAAAGAGAAAATGTTTAAGAAAATTAACGATGTTTGGCTAAAAAAGACAAAAAAAAACCAGCCAATATTTGAATTAACACTGACGATAAATTTACAAGCATTTCACGATTAGCTAAAAAAGTTTATTTTCATAGACTTATAAATATCCATCGATTGCTAGTTTACACACCAGCAATCAATCAACCGTTTGAAGTAAATACTCTATAATTTATCAAGTGATTTGAAACTTCCCTGCTGATTTATGACTAATTTAAACTGCCCATGTATGCCTTGAGGAGTCAAATATGGTCTAAAATATTTACCATTAATATGTAACACACGACCTTGGTTATCATTTACTTGCACTTTTTCAGCAAGTCCTTGGTAATAAGGTAGAAAAGCTTCATAACTCACATTAAGAGAAAAAAATATTTCCATAAATTACTCCCTAAAAAGGAGAGCTCGCTCTCCTTTTTAATTTATAGCACAGGCTGAATAATCAGCCTGAATATCCCACGATGTTTGTCTTTATTCCGCCAATGATTTCGTCACTTTTTCATATAAATCTTTTGATAAATCAGGCAATGCTTTTAGCTCTTCTAAACACTGTTTCATTAAATGTTGACGTTGTTGATCAAATTTTGAAAATTGAATAAGCGGAGTAATCATTCTCGATGCTACTTGTGGATTAGTCTTATTCAGTTTAATCAAGATTTTAGTCAAATAACGGTATCCTTCGCCATCTGCACGGTGGAATTGATAAGTATTTGCGGCAGCGAATGCCCCTATTAATGAACGTATACGATTAGGGTTAGAAAAACTAAAACTACTGTGTTTAGTAAGCGCTTTAATCCGGTCAATCACATCATGATGATTCACTAAAGCTTGTAACGTTAACCATTTATCCATCACTAACGGCGTAGAGTGCCATTTAGATTCAAAATCACTCAGTAAAGCAGGTAAACAGGTTAATTCAGCAGAAGCAGCGGCTTTCAGAGCACCTAAACTATCGGTCATATTCCTTGCGGAGTAGTATTGTTTTTCAACTAATGACTCATGAGTATCAGATACTTGAGACAATAACGATAGCGCAATATTTTTAAATGCTCGAGCACCTGCATTGTCAGTACGAAGCAACTCTCGATAACGCACCAACAGCTCATCTTCACAAGCTGACGCAAGTTCTTGTACAACAAACTCTCTGGCTTTTGCCAATGCATCTAAATCAACATGTTCAACTTGCTCAATTAAGGCTGAAGCTGTAGGAATCGACAGGATTTCAGCCACCAAGGCTTGATCTATATTGGCATCTAAAATGACACCTCGAAAAGCTTCTATTACTCGAGTATCAACGACCATAACTTGATGCTGTTGTAATTGTTCTACATTATTCCATATAGTTTGGCTGATTAGCTGAACAGATGCTTCCCAACGGGCGACTTCACTCGATGCATAACGCACAAGATGCACGAGTTGATCAATATTAAAATCATAAACCAATTTTACAGGAGCTGAAAAATCTTGTAATAAAGAGGCGGTAGGCACACTGTCTAATCCTTCAAACACGAAGGTTTGGCTGGCTTTAGTCACATCAAGCACTTTATTAACAATTGATTCCCCTGCACTGTCAAGCAATTCGATGCTGAACGGAATATGCAGTGTTTGGCCTTTGACACCTTTTGATATCACTTGTTGAGTCACCGTTAAATGGTACTCGCCCTTATTAGCATCAAAATGGTCTTTAACCGTCACAACTGGTGTGCCGGCTTGGCTATACCACCGACGAAATAAACTTAAATCGATACCTGAAGCATCTTGCATCGCATTAACAAAATCATCGCAAGTGACAGCTTGACCATCATGACGTTCAAAATAGCACTTCATTCCAGCTTGAAAACCATCTTCACCTAATATGGTGTGCATCATGCGAATAACTTCAGCACCTTTGTCATAAACCGTCACTGTGTAGAAATTATTCATTTCAATCACACTTTCTGGTCGAATTGGATGCGACATAGGTCCTGCATCTTCGGCAAACTGCTGGTTTTTCATGACTCGAATAGCGTGAATGCGATTGACCGCACGAGAGCCCACATCAGAGCTAAATTCTTGATCGCGAAAAACCGTTAAGCCTTCTTTTAAGCTGAGTTGGAACCAATCTCGACAGGTAACACGATTCCCGGTCCAATTATGAAAATACTCATGGCCAACAACCGATTCAATACCATGGTAATCATCATCTGTAGCACTGGCTTTATCTGCAAGAACGTATTTGGTATTAAACACATTCAAGCCTTTATTTTCCATCGCGCCCATATTAAAAAAGTCGACAGCAACTATCATGTAAACATCAAGATCATATTCAAGACCAAAACGAGTTTCATCCCACTTCATTGATTTTTTAAGTGATGCCATAGCATGATCGGCTTTATGTAGATTGCCTTTATCGACAAACACCTGCAATTTGACTTCACGACCTGATTGAGTCGTATAGCTATCATTAAGTAAATCAAAATCACCCGCGACCAATGCAAATAAGTAACTTGGTTTTGGAAAGGGGTCATGCCACTTTACAAAATGACGACCGGAGCGAGGCATTTCACCTTTATCGACTAAATTACCGTTACTTAGCAAGAAAGGAAATACTTGCTTCTCAGCTTCAATTCGTACGGTATAAATAGCCAGCACATCGGGTCTATCTAAAAAGTATGTGATCCTGCGAAATCCTTCGGCCTCACACTGAGTACAATAGGCACCATCAGACATGTAAAGACCTTCAAGGCTCGAGTTAGCCTCAGGATCAAGCAAAGTAATAACCTCTAACTCAAACTCATTTTGTTCTGTGCTAATTAACAATTGGTTATCGTGCTGACGGTAATTCGCCGCTACACCATTTAGTTTGACAGAACTCAGTGAAAGTTGTTCACCATCAAGCACTAAATCATGTTGATGCTCACCATTACGGATCACTTTACTCACGGCAGTGACTTTAGTATTTTTACCATCGAGAATAACGTTTAAATCAACATGAGAAATCGTAAAAGTTGGCTTTGTATAATCTTTTAGATGCTTTTCTTGCGCTTGGTTCATACAGGGTCCTTTTGAACAGTACTAATACCAATATGATGAAATGTGTAGATGAAGGTTATCGAATTGGTATTATCTTGAATTATTGTGATTAAGAAAAAACGCGCCTAGGCGCGTTTTTTTACAGTAGCTATAAATTAGTTTACGTGCGTTTTGGCTATTTTTTCTGCATCCGCCATATCGAGAGTGATATAAGCGGTTTCATCCAAAAAGGCATCAGGCAATTTGCTGTCATCAGTCTTTTCAATATCATCTAAAGACTTCACAGCCGCTAGGCCTTCATGAACACGGCGAGCATTGGCTCGATCCAAAGCACGCTTATCATCATCCTCACGAGAGGCAATACGTTCACTTTCAACAAGTGATATCGTCTTATCTTTATGATGTTTTTTGAACTCTTTAATATCTTGATAAATATAACTAAACTCTACATCTTTGCTAATGCGCTGTTGATGTTTCACCTCAAGATTTTTAATTAACATTGGGGTTATGTTACCCAAAGTCGAATAGCGGGCTACAGGTACTTTATCCCAAGGCAGAGCATTCTTTTCTTCTGACTCGCCATATTCTCCAGGTTCTAACGCACTGGGGAATCGTAAATCAGGGGTAACACCTTTTAATTGAGTACTGCCACCATTAATACGATAAAATTTAGCGATGGTATATTGCACGTGTCCAATAGGTTTATCATACATATCGTAAATGCGACCTAAACTTTTATGTTGTTGAACAGTCCCTTTACCAAAGGTCGATTCACCCACGATAAGAGCCCGGTCATAATCTTGCAAAGCTGCTGCAAAAATCTCAGATGCTGATGCACTATAGCGATCAACCATTACCGTTAATGGACCACTGTAAGCACTAACGCCATCATTATCACGATTTTGATTGATACCACCATTGGCATCACGAATTTGAACCACTGGTCCCATATCAATAAATAAACCCGTCAATAATGTTGCTTCCGTTAACGCGCCACCACCATTACCTCTAAGGTCAATAATAATGCCTTCAACATTGTCTTTCTCAAGTTTAGCGATTTCTTTGGCAACATCTTGTGACAAATTCATATAAAAACCAGGAATTTGTATAACCCCGACTTTACGATTAGCATATTGGCCTTCTTTAGGCTCTACCACTTTTGACGTTGCCGCGCGATCTTCTAAACGAATTTTATCTCGGGTAATGACCACTTCAAATGGCTTAGCATTGGCACCACCTTTTTTAGGTAAAATTTGCAAGACAACTTCACTGCCTTTTGGCCCTTTGATAAGATCGACAACATCATCTAAACGCCAACCAATTACATCGACAATGTCGCCATCTTTTTGACCGACACCAACAATCTTGTCTTCCGGTGACAGTTTTTCGCTGCTAGCAGCAGGTCCTCCAGCCACTAAACTTTTGATGACCGTATAGTCATCATCCATTTGTAGTACCGCACCAATTCCCTCTAAGCTAAGATTCATTTCCATTTGAAAACGTTCTGCATTGCGAGGTGATAAGTAACTTGTATGAGGTTCAACACTGCGTGCGAAGGCATTCATTACCGTCTGAAACACATCTTCACTCTGGGTTTGGCTTAAACGCTTAATAGCATTGTTATAACGTTTATCGAGTACTTCAACAATTTCAGGCCACTTTTTGCCCGTTAACTTTAGATTTAGCGCATCGTATTTAACACGTTGTCGCCATAACTCATTAACTTCAGCTTCGTCTTTCGGCCATTGGGCATCTTTACGATCAAATTCATACACGTCGCCCGCTTTAGTAAAATCAAATTCTTTATCAAGTAAAGACAAGGCATAAGCAAAACGTTCATATCGACGTTTTTGTACCACGTCGTACATAGCAAATGCAGGTGAAATATCACCCGATTCGACCATATTATCAAACTGATTTTGATATTGGTTAAAGCCCTCTATATCGGTCATTGTTAATACATTACGACGATAATCAAGTTGCTCAAGAAAACGAGAATAGATTTGCGCAGAAAAAGCATCATCAAGATTAAAGCGATGATAATGCGAGCGAGTAAACAATGTGGTTACTCGCTTACTTGCCACTTTATGCTGTGGCTCTTGTGCTAGTTTAGGTAACTCGCTGATTTGAATCGTTGGTGAAATTGCCCATGCCGAAAAACCGACAAATAAACTGGCAATTGACGCGGCCAAGGTAAGTTTTCGCATCAACAAGTACTCCTTAAATTTCTATAATAGTATGTGCTCTGCACGTACTTTGATGGATAAGCCAGTATCTAACTGAACAAGCACATCTTCTTTATTAATGTCAGTCACAACACCCGGAACAGGAGTGGCGCCTAATTTAACATTAACTCGTTGCTTTTGTTTTAAGTCTTCAAGTTTAGCTGGCACAAGTGTTACGGCTGGAGTAACAACAGGAGCTGGACGCTCTTTTTTAACTGCAGGAGCACGTTTAGGCGCTGCTTTTTTAGCAGGCTTTTTAGGCGCTAACGCTTGACGCTTTGCCTTGGCTTTATCTTGGCTTTCTTTTAGTGTTGCAAGAGCATGGTCGATATGTTCTTGTTCTAATTCAGCACACTCATTTCCGTCAAGATCGATACGTTTTGCACCCGCTTTAACGCCTTTCAAATAGCGCCAGCTGCTGGTGTAACGACGAAGCGCCACACGTAATTGTGTTTTACTGACTTTAGAATCATCAGCTAACCGTTCAGCCAAATCTTGAAACAAACCAATTTTTAATGGTTTAGTTTCACCTTCAGCAATAAAGCATAAAGGAAAGGTTTCATATAAATACGCTAAAATTGCGTTGGTGTCGGTCAACTTGTCTGTTGATTCCATTTTTACTTCCACGTTAATAAAGGGACTGATTAAACGGCATAAAATTTGCCATGCAGTCGTTCATCTTTCGTTGAGCCTTATCGTTAAAGCCCAACATACAAATTATCACTATCCGCTCGTTTGCTAAAGTCATTGAAACAAACCTTAACAATTTAACCAAACTGACTGTTAGCTTATTTCATCGCTAATAACTCAATTCAGAAAAATGCGCACTGTGACATATTATAAAGCTCACGGCAGCGAATGCGACCATGATTTAAACTAATTTGCTCGCTATTTAACCAAATAGGCAAGTTTCGAAACTTTTTACCATGTTTTCTAAACCTATTTGATCATCTTCATCAAAGCGGTTAAGTAATGGGCTGTCGATATCTAACACTGCCACAACCTCATCACCCTGTCTAATTGGGATCACTATTTCAGAATTACTGGCAGAATCACACGCTATGTGGCCGGAAAATTGATGTACATCTGCCACTCGTTGCGTGCTATTCATGGCAGCTGCAGTACCACAAACACCTTTACCAATCATAATTCGAGTGCAGGCTACTTTACCTTGAAAAGGCCCCAAAACTAATTGTTCACCACGTTTTATATAAAAACCAGCCCAATTAATGTCTGCTAAGTTGTCATTTAGCAATGCTGAAAAATTTGCCATTGCCGCAATCAAATCATCTTCACCGTCAAGCAAAGCTTGTGCTTGACGAGTTAATGTTTGGTAAAATTCGGTTTTCATTCCCATTCCTTAACGCCGATGTTCACTCAAAGTATTGCAATGAACATTGCTACTGCGTTGATGTATTTTTAGCCGCAGCCTTTTTGGCTTTAGTTGCAGGAGCGTTTTTAACCTGTACAGCGCCTTTTAGCAAGTTAGAAAGCTCATCTTTATTGTTTGCTAGATAAAAAGCCAACTGTTCGCATTTATTTTCATCAAGCCCGAGGTCTGCCTTAGTAAGAAAAGGGACTAGGTTATCGGAAATATCAAGCATCTTATCGTAGGCATCAGCCTCTTTTTTCGATATAAATGTCATTTTTTCGACCCCTTCTCTGACCACAACAAATTGGGTTATAACTGCCATGATGTAATCCTTACTGTTTTTATATACAGTGCGTAGAATCTCACATAATTAACTTATGATGCAAGTGTTCTGATTATTCTGATATTATCAAGCTCAGAAAATTGAGATGTTGAACAAACGATTCATTTATCCGCCGATATAAGGCAACGCAAAGAGGTTTAACTCTTCGCTACCCAACAATTTATTTCACTATGGATTAGACTCATTCTTCATGCATGAATTTGATGACCACGACGCAATCACGCTATGCCGATCATGTGATTTGGCTGTACGAAGACGTGCGCTGCCCTCCAGTGCTAGAGCGTTATGTCCACGTTGTCATTCTGCATTATATGACTCCCCTTATTGTTCCATAAATGGCATGTTGGCGTTATGTGTCACTGCGTTAATCATTTTTATTCCGGCAAACCTTTTACCCGTACTGGAAATCCACTTTCTAGGTAGTGTACGCACAACAACCGTGACTCAGGCGGCTATAACGGTTTGGTCTGAGGGATATTGGGTTGTTGGCTTAGCGGTAATGGTCGCAGCAGTTATCGCGCCTGGATTACTTATTTTGTCAATTTTGACGCAGGTCGTTATTGTCAAATTAACGCTACATGGTTCATTTTGGCAGAGGGCATATACAACCTTATTGAAAAACCATGGTGTTATATCACAAATGACCATGTTAGAAATTTATGTCATCAGCTTTTTAGTTTCTGCATTTCAGTTATCAGACTTCTCTGATGTGTATTTTGGTATGGGTACATTAAGTTTTACGATGTTATTCGTGATTATATTATTCTTACAGCGAGAATATAACCTTGAACACATGTGGAGTTATGTCGATGCCTAATACTCCTATTACTGCAGCAGAAGAAATCTCAACCAGTCATAATCTCTCCGTTTTAGAGTCAAAAGAGGAGACGACTACACATTTACAGGGACAAAAGATTGGCTTATGTTTATGCCCTATCTGCCGTAAGCTTAATTCAACAAAAAACAGCCATTGTCGCCGCTGCTTTAGCCAATTAAGCAGTCGTAATTACGCTAGTATTCAACAGAGTTGGGCCTTGCTGATCACCGCTACCATTTTACTTGTGCTTGCCAATATCTATCCAATTACGTTGTTAACGAACCGTGGAGTAGTGACAAATGACACTATATTTAGCGGTATTAGTCATTTAGTCAAAACGGGCATGTTTCCTATTGCAATTATTGTTTTCACTGCCAGTATTTTGGTACCTTGGCTTAAAATTATCGGTTTAGCCACTTATTTAACAGCAATCAGTTTTAACTTGCCTATATCCAAAAGAAAATTAATGGTCGGTTTTCACATTATTGAATGGATCGGACGGTGGTCAATGCTTGATTTATTTGTGATTTCCTTAACCGTTGCTTTAGTGAATATGGGGCAACTACTTGATGCAAAACCTGCACCTGCTGCAACAGCATTTGCATTAGTTATCTTACTAACACAGCTTGCGGCAAAAGTGTTAGACACTCGCTTACTCTGGGACCGCTTGGAACACACTAATGACACAAATTGAATCGCCTAAAATAGTGAAGAAAAAGTTATTCTCGCCAGTATGGTTATTGCCTGTAGTTGCTTTAATTTTAGGTGCTTGGCTAGGTGTAAAAAGCATCAAAGAATCCGGAATAGAAATTTTAATTCACTTTCCCAGTGCGGCCGGAATCGATATTGGTAAGACACTCGTTAAATACCAAGGTTTGTCGGTCGGAAAAGTAACCGACATTGGTATTGATGATGATCTTAAAGGCGTGAATGTAAAAGTGGTAATGGATTATCGAGCCGACCCATTTTTAAACAAAAATACGCTTTTTTGGTTGGTAAAACCTAAAGCAAGTATTACTGGCGTTGAAGGATTAGATACTTTATTTTCGGGTAATTATATTGCTATTCAGCCAGGAGAAGGACGCTCAGCAACTGAATTTGAAGCACAACGTGAAGCGCCTGCGATTCTCCCCGGCAGTGAAGGCATCATGATCGAATTAAAAGCACCCAAGCTGGGATCTATCGATGTTGGTTCACCGGTCTTTTTTCGTCAAGCACCTGTCGGCAGTGTCGTCAGTTACCGTCTTGACGGTAATAAGCAAATTATTATCAGCGCATTTGTACAAGAGCAATATGCTCATTTAGTCAATAAAGACTCGCATTTTTGGAATGTATCAGGCTTAAAAGTTGATGCATCTTTAGCGGGAATAAAAGTCACGACCGAAAGTATCGCGTCAATTTTGGCTGGCGGGATCAGTTTTGATACAGGAACCAACACAGAAAAAGCCCAAAATGGTGATGCCTATACACTATACGAAGATGAACTTGCCGCTATTGGAGGTATTCATTTTAAGTTAACTTCACCAAACAGCGACGATGTAAATGAAGGAACCACCATCATCTATCGTGGTTTGGCTATTGGCGAAATTGAAAAAGTCAGCTTAACCCAAACTGGAGTGCAATTTAACGCGCGTGTCGAGCATCCCTATAAGGCACTCATTACTAGCGATAGCCAATTTTGGCTAAGTGGTGCTGAGCTATCGTTAAAAGGTGTCAAAAACGTCAGTAGGTTGGTCACTGGTAGTGTGATTAATGTCTTACCGGGTACTAAAGCTTCGGATGAAACAATGCAATTTGAATTAGCATCACACGCCCCAGACCTACTCAATCAAAACAAGCTTAAATTATCTGTAGTTGCCAGCACCCATACAGGTGTGAGTAATGGTGCCCAAGTTCGATATAAACAGTTGCCAATTGGCCAGATCACCAGTATTAACTTGAGTAAAGATTTTTCATCTGTTGAATATAATATTGAAATACAACCGGAGTTTAAGAATTTACTCACAAAAGGAAGCTTCTTTGTTCCTGAAAGTGCTTTAGCGATAAGTGCTTCTCTCGAAGGGGTTAATGTCAAAACACGTGACATTACGACTCTGCTTGAAGGGGCAATTAGTTTAATTCCAGGAGATAGCAAAACGCTAATAGCAGCTAATAGCCAATTAAGGTTACATGAATCAATTGAGTCGGCCCAAACGCTATATACTCAACAACAAATGGCCTCCTTTACTTTAACCAGTATAGATGGGGCGGATCTAGCCAAAGGATCACCTATTTATTACAAAAAAATGCAAGTAGGTTCAGTAAGCCAGGTCAATTGGCTCGCTAAAACGGATAAATTTAATATAGATATAAATATTGATAAGAAATTTGTTCCGTTAATTAAATCGAATACGGTTTTTTGGCGAAATGATGCTATTACCATCAATGCTAGTTTAGCAGGAGTCGACATCAACGTTGCGCCACTTAAAGGCGCCATAAAGGGAAGTATTACCCTTGGGCATATAGATGACATCCTCGATGACGACAATCATCAAGTTAATCTTCGTTTGTATGATACAAAGCAATTAGCTCTGATGCAGGCAAAGGTCATTAACCTCACTCTTCCAGTAAATACTAAAGTGACAGAAAAAGCGGCTATTCGTTATCAAGGTCATCAAATTGGTGAAGTGTCACAGGTTAAGCTCAACCAAGATCTAAACTCCCTTAATGCACAGGCTTATATTTATGGTCATTACGCCAGTCACTTTAGTGCTAGTGACACAGAATACTTCATTGTTGATGCACAAATTTCTTTAGCCGGTATTAATGCCCCAGAAACATTATTAACAGGCCCTTACATTGGTGTTATACCTGGTAGCAACCCAGAAATTATTGATCATTTTGTTGCTCAACCACATTCTAGTTTTGAGGCTAACGTGCCAAAAGATGCATTAACATTCCAATTAGTTGATGACCAATTAGGTTCAATCAAAGTCGGCACACCGTTATTTTTCCGCGGTATTAAAGTCGGACAGATTGATGGCTATTTGTTAGATGACTCAGGGATTGAAATCAGCTTATTTGCCCACGTAAATGCTGAATATAGTCACTTAATTAACCAAACTAGCCAATTTTGGGATGCATCTGGCATTAAGTTAGACGTTGGATTATTTTCAGGTGCACAGTTAGAAACAGGATCATTGGAAACTATACTTGCTGGCGGTATTGCCTTTGCAACGCAAGAGACAACCTCACAGAGCAACCGTATTAGTGCTACCGACCGTTTCCCATTGCATCAGAGTATGCAAGATGAATGGTCAAAATGGCGGCCTATACAAGCCAAATAATGAAATAATAACCATTCAAAAAAGCAAAGGCCAATCGTTTATCGGCTTTTGCTTTTACTTTAAAACTATTTGATATTTAACCATAAAACCAATAGCACACACCTATAGCAGCTGTAATACCGGCAAAATCTGCCGCTAAACCACAACTTAATGCATGGCGACCGTTACGGATCCCTACCGAACCAAAGTAAACGGCTAATACATAGAATGTTGTTTCAGTACTGCCTTGTAAAATAGCCGCGAGTCGTCCCGCAAAAGAATCAACTCCGTGATGACTCATGGTTTCTAACATCATCGCCCGTGCCCCAGAACCACTAAAAGGTTTCATAAATGCAGTTGGCATCGCATCAATAAAGCGTGTATCGGCGCCTAATGCACTAACACCGCTAGCTAACAGTTGTAGCGCATAGTCTAATGCCCCTGAAGCCCTAAGAAATCCAATAGCTAATAGCATTGCCAGTAAATATGGAATTAATTGAATTGCTTGGTTAAAGCCCTGCTTAGCTCCATCGACAAACTCATCATACACGGCTATTTTGCGATATCCTGCGACCAAAATAAAACTTAATATAAGCAACAACAGTATTCCGTTACCTAACACCATGGACACTTGCCCTATAGCATCGGCCGATAACGTAACCAAATAAGCAATCCCAGCCATAAATACGCTCATAATAGTTGCCGCATAAGCCAAAACAACACTATTGATTAACGAAATACGCTGTACTAACGCAACAACCAACAACCCCACTACAGTGGATACACTAGTGGCTAATAAAATGGGTAAAAAGATATCTGCAGGATTGGCAGCACCTTGCTGTGCGCGATAAAGAAATACTGTCACTGGAACCAATGTTACTGAAGAAGTATTTAACACTAAAAATAAAATTTGAGCATTAGTTGCGACTGATTTAACGGGATTAAGGGATTGCAGATCATGCATCGCTTTTAAGCCTAAAGGCGTTGCTGCATTGTCCAGCCCCAACATATTAGCAGTAAGATTCATACTAATGCTGCCATAAGCGACATGCCCTCGGGGCACTTCAGGCATCAATTTTGACAGTAAAGGTTCAAATATTCGGGCAAATAAACTCACCACACCAGCCTTCTCACCGACTTGCATCAATCCCATCCATAACGCTAACACACCGATTAAGCCAAGGGAGATATCAGCCGCTAATTTTGCACTGGCAAACAGAGCCGCTACGGCTTCACTTAATACATCAACATTTCCGCCAATCAGTTGAATGACAATTGAAACTAAAGCCACAACAAAAAATAATAACCATACTCGGTTTAGCACACATCACTCCATCATACTGTTGCTATATGTCACCTAATATACAGTAATCATTGACGATCAGAAGTAACAATTCCGTGTTATGATCGCGCTAATTCAGCTAAAAAATAATTTATTATCTTTAATATGATCCAATTAAACCCCAATTTTATTCGTCACATTGAGCAAGAAATCCCTTCTCACCTTTCAATGAACGACTTTATCGCCTTTTGCGACAAACCACTGCGTAAATCAATTAGGGTAAACACCTTAAAAATTACCACAAAAGCATTTGCCGACATCATGGATCAAGCAGGTTGGCATTTATCTGCCATACCATGGTGTAAAGATGGCTTTTGGATTGAAGGTAAAGATGATATTCAACTAGGCAATGCTATCGAACATATTCAAGGGTTATTTTATATCCAAGAAGCCAGTTCCATGCTGCCACCGACGGCATTATTTGCCAACAACACCGCCCCTGAAATTGTATTAGATGTAGCTTCAGCACCTGGTTCTAAAGCCACTCAAATCGCTGCATTGATGAATAACAATGGTTTATTAGTAGCGAATGAATATTCAGCCAGTCGCGTTAAAGTTTTACACGCCAATGTATCGCGCATGGGGGCAAGCCACACCGCCCTAACTCATTTTGATGGTAGAGTCTTTGGTGAATATTTATTTGAGTCCTTTGATGCTATTTTATTGGATGCTCCTTGTGGCGGCGAAGGAACCGTTCGTAAAGACCCTTTAGCATTAAAACATTGGGATATTGATGATGTAACTTCGATTGCTGAAACCCAAAAAGATCTTATTGAATCCGCATTTTTAGCGTTAAAGCCTGGTGGGACTTTAGTTTATTCAACGTGTACCCTGAGCCAGTTAGAAAACCAACATATCTGTCATCACTTACAGCAAACTTATCCTGATGCGGTTGAATTTGTGTCACTGGCTGAATTATTTGATGGTGCAGACAAAGCGTGCACTGAAGAAGGTTTTTTACATGTTTGGCCACAAATTTATGACAGTGAAGGATTCTTCGTTGCCAAAATACGCAAAACAGCTTCAGTTGACCGCCAGAAAAAACAGCCTAAATTACAAAAAAACTTTCCTTTTAATATTGCAAACGATAAGCAACAAACCGAGTTACGACAATATTTTAAAGACAGCTTCGCTATCGACTTACCTCAAAATGATACTATCATGCTGCGTGACGACGAATATTGGTTATTTCCAACACAATTTACTCCTTTTATTGGCAAAATGCGTTTTCAGCGTATTGGCATTAAACTCGCAGATGCGATGAAAAAAGGTTACAAAGCTAAGCATGAAACCATAATAGCGTTATCGAGCACCACTCAGTCCTCTAAAACGATTGAGCTAAACACATCACAAGCTAAAGACTTTCTCATGGGTCGCGATATTGCTGTAAATACCTTTTTAGAAACAGTTCAACAAGATTTAGTTGTCACACCGCACGGTGAAATGTTAGTGAGTTATCACAATGTCGTACTAGGCATCGTAAAACATTTAGGCCATCGACTTAAAAATAATTTACCTCGAGAATTAGTACGCGATAACGTTAATTCAACATTATAAACTGGGTACCCATTTCATTAACTAAACTGAATATTTAATATATTGATAATATTAGGGTTTATTAAAATGAGTTCTAACAAGTTAAAAAAAGTGAGTTGCATTAAGGCAAAATAAAAAGAGCTGACTATAATATGATTAGAGTTTATTTAGGTTAATGGGTTAAACAGAATCAATTTTAAACTGTTTAGCTTTTATCAGTAGCGCAAGGCTCTAACTAGAGCCCTTTCCCTAGGCCCAAAACAATTGGATAGTTTTGGGCCTTTTTTTATCCGCCAAATCAAATAATATACAGGCTAATATTAGCTGTAATTTAATATTGACGCCCTATTAACGTAGCGGCATCTTTGAATAACGTAAAAAAGTTGTCGGTGGTGTATTGAGCTAACACTTCGAATTTTTCACCCCGTAATTGCGCGACAAACTCAGCAACATCACGAACATATGCAGGTTGGTTTTCTTGACCACGATGTGGCACCGGAGCCAGATATGGTGAATCAGTTTCGACTAATAATCTATCCTGAGGCACTTGACGAATGACGCTACGAAGCTCACTAGCATTTTTAAATGTTACGATACCTGATACCGATATATAAAAACCTAAATCAATAGCGGCTTTGGCCATTTCCCAATTTTCAGTAAAGCAATGCAACACCCCTCCCACCCTATCAGCATTGCCTGCTTTAAGCATATGTATTGTATCTTCACGAGCATCACGAGTATGAACAATGAGCGGTTTATTCACCTCGACAGCTAACGCAATCTGTTGCTCAAAGCATTGTTGTTGCAATGCCTTAGTCTCGTTTGAATAGAAGTAATCTAGCCCCGTCTCACCAATGGCAACAACACGAGGATCTTTAGCAAAACGTTTAATATCTTCAATATTCAAGCCTTCTTGAACATCTAAAGGATGCACGCCAGATGACAAAAAAACATTATTAAAAGCCGACACTTTATCTCGCATGGCTTCAAAGCCTTGCTGGCGAACGTTAACGCACAATAGATAGTCAACGCCTTGGGCTTTAGCGTTGTCCATGATGGATTGTAAACTGACTGAGTCTGGCGCCGCTTTCAAGCGGTCAAGATGACAATGTGAATCAATTAGCATGAGAATTCTTTCGCAACTATAGTAACAAATAAAACAGATGCGCAAGAATACCTAGCTACATAGTGCAGGTCAAATCACTAGAAGACAGTTCGCTCGAAAGTAGCTTTTCAATGTGATGTTTATGGCTTTCAATATCGGTTTTAATTTTAACGCCAATTCCTGCAGGCCTTCCACCAGATGCGCCGATTGGATTAATCCATACCACGGTCCCTTTAAACTCATTCGTTTGGGTGGCATTTGGTAACCTGTACGCAATAGTCAGTTCTTGGCCTAAAAAATGACTTTCTGAAGTTGCAATAAATAAACCTGCAGGCTTAATAAAAGGCATGTAAGCACGATAAAGCTTGTGTAATGTATCGTAATCAACGACAAGATCGACCATAAATGATTATTTTCCATAATAAGTTAACAGTCAGTATAACGAATTTAATGAGTTAGCTGCCTAAATGCGAGTACATATTGCTGGCACAGTGCTTGGGTATTAACACTGGGCATTGTTTCAAGCTTACGTGACATCCTCATCACATTACCTGCAAGTTCAATTATTTTAGTTTGAACAAGCGGGTTTAATACTTGATGCCCTGCATTTTCAGTTTTTATTTTATTACTTTCTATTTTATTACTTTTTAACACATATTGACGTAAGTACAAATATAAAATATTAAGCACATCAACAATTTGTTGTTCTGACACCTTCAATAAACTATTGCATAAATGGCCTGTTCTCAAACTTTGGGCCCAATCTTGGCGGAAGGTCATCAGTTGTTGATAATGTTGGCTTGTTAAACTGCTTGCTAATGCAAGAGGGCCACCTACGACACTGAGGCACCAAGTGACATCATGGATTTTACCTTCAGCATCAGGTGCTGGTAACAACTGCTGTGCTTCAAGCCACTGGTGTATCTCAAGTTTAGTCGGCAAGACAAAATTCAGCATTTGGCAACGACTCGTGATAGTTGCTAATAATTGGGCTGATGTATTTGTTTGCAAAATGAGTACAACATCATCGCCAGGCTCTTCTAGGGTTTTCAGCAGCGCATTGGCAGCCGCCAAGTTTAAGCGCTCAGCATTAAGGATTATCGCTACTCGTGCGCCATGTTGTTGAGCGGTTTGCGTTAATGCTTGGCAGAGCTGGCGAATTTGATCAACTTTAATTTGGTTACCATCGGGTTCGATAACATATAGATCAGGATGGTTACCAGCAGCCAATAACAAACAGCTTTTACATTGTCCGCAAGCCCCCACAGACGTGAGATGTTGGCAAAGCACAGTATGAGCAGCTGCTTTAGCTAACTTATCTCCACCTAGTGCTTTATCAATATTAAACAAATGTGCATGGCTACTTTTACCGCGATAATGTTGATCGACAAACCGTTGATGCGGTTCCGCTAACCACGGTAATTGGCCAATCTGATAATCACTCATATCGCGATATTATCCTCTTAGTATTCATCACTCACCCATAAGAGTGGGCAATAGATGCTGCAACTTTAGCCGAATATCATCATGCACTTGTTCCATTGATTGGCTGGCATCAATAACGATAATACTGTCATCTTCATGAGCTAGTGTTAAGTAGGTTTTTCTAGCTCGTTCAAAAAAATCGATGGCTTGTTGTTCAATTCTATCAAGCTTGCCACGACTCGCTGCCCGGCTTAATCCTAGAGTGGGATCAATATCCAAATACAAGGTGAGATCAGGCTTAAATCCATTTAAACAAGCATCGCTAACCGCTTTCACTAATGGCATTAAACCGCGACCACCACCTTGATAAGCTAAAGATGACAGATTATGCCTATCACCGAGAACCCATTTACCTGAAGACAAAGCAGGTTTGATAACATTGGCGATTAGCTGTGATCGGGCAGCATAAATAAGTAAGCATTCTGCTTCATCACATAACGGATCCGTCTCATCAGCAATTTTGACTAAGTCACGTATTTTTTCAGCTAATGGAGTGCCACCGGGTTCACGCGTACACACAGGTGATTGGCCAACAAGTTGACTAATAATATCATTTACTAAGGCTATCGCACTCGATTTACCCGCGCCTTCTAATCCTTCAATGACAATAAACTTGCCTTTCTTTTGACTCATTTTCTTTTTCTCTGAAATTCATTTACGGCTTTATTGTGAGCCTTCAATGTGGATGAAAACACATGACTGCCATCATTGCGAGACACAAAATATAAGTAATTTACTTTGGCCGGATTGGCTGCGGCAAATAAGGATGCTCGACTTGGCGCTGCAATAGGCGTTGGCGGTAAACCATCAATTTTATAAGTATTAAACGCCGTGGTTTCACGTAAATCTTTACGTGTAATATTGCCTTTATAACGGTCACCCATGCCATAAATAACTGTAGGATCGGTTTGAAGACGCATGCCCTTTTTCAGCCGGTTATTAAATACGGCTGACACCCAATCACGTTCTTCCGGTTTACCGGTTTCTTTTTCAATAATGGACGCAATAATCAGTAATTCATACGGTGATGATAATGCTAAGTCTGGGTCTCGTCCTTCCCATGCTTGCGCTAAACTCATCTGCATCATGTTGTAGCTTCGATTTAAAATAGTCTGTAGATTATCATCTGCATGATAATGAAATGTTTCAGGATAGAATTTTCCCTCGGGCAAACCAGATGTATCGCCATGCTGTAATAACACTTGATTAAAGTCATCTGCATTCTGTTTTAAATGCTCTGTCGTGGCAAGTGTCTGCTGCCATTCGGCAATGGTTTTACCTTCGATTAACGTCACACTGAAAACCACTTGTTGACCTAAATATAATCGTTTTAATAACGCTTCTAACGTATCGCCAGGGATCACTTGATATAAACCCGTCTTTATATTGGCAAATTTAGGTTCAAGTTTAACAAGATATTTAACTTTCCAACTTTCTGTAATCAAAGATTGTTGTTCCAGTTGTTGTGCCAGTTTAATAACTGACGTACCCGGTTCAATGGTTAAAGTTTGAATTTCTGTTAACTGTAAAGGTTGTTTTTGATAAGCCACTAAGTCACATACAAGCCAATAGCCACCAAGGCAGATTAGCGTAAATAATGGGATCAAGCTGGCTAACAGAAAGGTTTTTATCGATTTAATCATGTTGATAAATTTACACTCAGAACGTGCCTGAATCGCGATGTATGCGTCCAACGGCAAAATTGAAAATCGTCTACGGCGGTAACATCAATAATGCCAAATAAACTGTTTGTTATCACGATATGCTCAGCGGTCTTAATATCACTAAACGTGAGTTGAGTCGCTACCACTGTATAACCATTATTAAGCAAAGTATCAATCAGAGTTTCACGCATGACTCCGCTTACGCCTGCATGAGTTATTGCAGGAGTCAAAACGTGATCATTTTTGATAATAAAGATATTGGCAATGGATGACTCTATCACATTACCTTCACCGTCAAATACTAACCAATCTTGATGATGACTAGGTAGCTGCTGAGACTTTATGAGCACCTGTTCCAATCGGTTAAGGTGTTTTATTCCCGCTAGAAGAGGTTGTCTTCCAAGACATATCGGTGATGATGCGAGCGAAATACCTGTTTGTTGCCAACCAAGGTAATGAGCAGGAATAGGATGCACAGATAAGACTTCTGTTACGTTTGCGCTTGTAGGAGCCTGATAACCACGCCCACCGACTCCGCGCGTCAACAAGAGCTTTATACAATGTTGTGGATATTGCAGGGCGAGTTGGTTCAACTGTTGTTGTAATGAGTCACTTGGTTGCCACTTAATACTTAAACGTTCACAGCTTTGCTGCAAACGAGCAAAGTGCCCGCCAAGGAATAATATCCCTGCAGGCATATTTGCTGATGCGGTGCGCATTGTTGCAAACACACCATCACCATAAGCGACACCACGGTCAAATGGATTGATTAGCCCGTTTTCAACATGATTAACCCAAACTGGTGCCATTATTTGTCCTGGCTAATCCGGCTTGCGACAGCCTCTTGCTGGTCTTTGTACTTCGAACTTTTCCGGGTGTTATATGGACGGGCCACTGCTGAGCTTAAGCGTTCAAAATTAAGTGCACCAATCGTCATACCTGGGCGAAGTGCCAAAGGCAACTTACCACTGTTAAAGAACTCCAGCACAATTTTACCTTGCCAACCAGGATCAATACGATGCGCAGTAACATGCACCATCAACCCTAAACGAGCAAGAGATGAGCGGCCATCTAACCAACCCACAATATCAGCAGGCAAGGTCACACTTTCATAGGTTACGGCTAAAGCGAGTTCACCAGGATGTAGGAAAAAAGCATCATTATCAGCAATTTCAATTTTATCGCTCATGATTCGATCTAGTGCTAATTGCATTTCTGCACTTGGGCCACTCAAGTCAATATAAGGTGCGGTATGGTCTTTAAATACTCGAAATTGGCTGCCTAAACGTACATCCACACTCACTCCCGAAATGGCTTCTATACCAGGACGAGGATCAATGATAATGGTGCCATTATCTAAACATTGTTCAATTTCAATATCGGTTAAACGCATACTGCACTCTCTCCAAGATAGGGCTATTTTGCCAATAAATGCTGAATTCTAGCTTTTAAAATATCAGTAGCAATACGATTCTTACCACCCCGAGGAACAATGATGTCTGCATATTGCTTTGACGGCTCGATGAATTGTAAGAACATAGGCCGTACTGTTTTTTTGTATTGTGAAATAACCGATTCCATCGTTCTGCCACGTTCAGCAACATCACGAGTTAACCGACGTAAAAAGCAAATATCCAGCGGGGTGTCCATAAACACACTGGCATCCATTAATTCACGTAGTTTAGGATCGGTTAATAACAAAATACCTTCTAGGATAATGACTTTTTTAGGCTGCATCGTTAGCGTCTCGCTAGTACGAGTATGTTCCGTGTAGCTATAACAAGGAATGCTAACCGCTTCGCCCTTTTTCAATTGAGTTAAATGAGATGCCAATAACTGGTGATCTAACGCTTTTGGATGGTCGTAATTAGCTTTTACACGCTCCTCCATGCTCAAATGATTTTGATCACGATAATAAGCATCTTCGTTAATCACGCCAATCTGATTTGTTCCTAGATCACGACGCAATTCTTCAAAAATAGTTTTAGCAATTAAACTTTTACCTGAAGCCGACGCACCGGCAATCCCAATAATGACACACTGCTGCGAATTCATTTCTTAACCTTACTCGTCTTCTGATATGCTGATGTTTACGCTTGACTGTACTTGTTGAAGTGCTAACTCAGCACCAAGTTTGCGGGCTATCTCGCGATATATGCCTGATACTTCACTGTCTGGCTCGCTCATCACGCTCGGCGTACCATTATCCATAGATTCACGGATATTAATATGTAGTGGCAACGAGCCTAAAAGTGGCACATTATAACGCTCAGCAATTTGACTACCGCCATGGGTGCCAAATGGATGCTCTTTATGGCCACATTCTGGGCAAAGGTGAAAGCTCATGTTTTCAATAATACCCAATACAGGAATATTCACTTTACTGAACATGGTAATGCCCTTCTTGGCATCGGCTAGAGCAATATCTTGCGGAGTGGTGACTATCACAGCGCCACTGACAGGCACTTTTTGCGATAACGTTAATTGAATATCACCGGTTCCTGGTGGCATATCGATAATTAAATAATCTAGCTCAGGCCACTGCGTTTCATTGAGCAGTTGCGCTAACGCCCCAGCAGCCATTGGCCCACGCCATACAGCCGCTTCATCACCACTTAACATAAAGCCGATGGATTGCGCTGAAAGGCCATGTACTAATGCTGGTGTCATGTGCTTGCCATCTGGAGATTGCGGACGGAAATTAGGAATACCTAACATCAATGGAATGGACGGTCCATAGATATCTGCATCTAAAATACCGACTTCTGCGCCTTCCGCTTTTAACGCCAACGCCAAATTAACTGCGGTGGTTGATTTCCCTACACCGCCTTTACCCGATGCCACAGCAATAACCTGTTTTACATTAGGAATAGGTGGGATTGCGGGCAGAGCAGAATAAACACGAGGCTGAAAGTCAATTTCACATTCAACTTCATCAATGGCATCTAACACCGCCAACTTGTTTGTTACGGCCATTACAGTGTCACGATACTGAGTCATACAAGGGTAAGGATAAACTAAACCTAACTGTAGGCGTTTTCCTTCTATCGATAAAGCCGTTACACATCCTGCACTGACCAAACCTTTATGCAAATAAGGATCTTCAAATGCTTCTAAAATATCTAACACTGGCGACAATAATTCATCACTTAATTGATAATTTGTATGCGTATTAACCAAAATGGCAACTCCGAACAAGAAATTTGTACAAGTGTATCAGAACTTAATAAAAAAATAGTGATTAATAAGCTTTTTTAGGTCATGTTTTGGTGAAAAAAGTCTGCTAATCAGTTAGTATCAGGCAATATTTTTGGTGTAATTTGATATCGAGACAAAATGACAGAATCACAGCGTAAAATACTGGTCACAAGCGCCCTTCCTTATGCCAATGGCCCTATCCATCTTGGCCACATGCTTGAATATATCCAAACGGATATATGGTCACGTTTTCAAAAATTACGTGGCCATGAGTGCTACTATATTTGTGCCGATGACGCTCATGGCACACCTATCATGCTTAAAGCACAGCAAATGGGGATTACGCCTGAAGAAATGATTGCGCAAGTTCAACAAGAACATCAGCAAGATTTCGCCGATTTTAACATTCAGTTTGATAATTTTCACAGCACTCATAGTGATGAGAATCGCACCTTAGCTAACGATATTTATCTAAAATTACGTGATGGCGGTTACATCAAAACTAGAACGATTTCACAGTTATTTGACCCTGAAAAATCAATGTTTTTACCTGACCGTTTCGTTAAGGGTACGTGTCCTAAATGTAAGTCTGAGGACCAATATGGTGACAACTGCGATAGTTGCGGTGCAACCTATAGCACAACCGACCTGATAAACCCTAAATCAGCGGTATCGGGTGCAACACCAATCATGAAAGATACCGAACACTTCTTTTTCGACCTGCCAGCCTTTGAAGGCATGTTAAAAGAGTGGATCCAGTCTGGTTCTTTACAACAAGAAATGGCTAATAAGCTCAACGAATGGTTTGAGCAAGGGTTACAACAATGGGACATTTCTCGTGATGCACCCTACTTTGGTTTTGAAATCCCAGATGCTCCAGGAAAATTCTTCTATGTTTGGCTAGATGCACCTATCGGCTATATGGGATCGTTTAAAAACTTATGTGACAAACGTGATGATGTTAACTTTGATGACTTCTGGGGACTAAATTCAACTGCAGAGGTCTATCATTTCATCGGTAAAGACATTGTTTATTTCCACAGCTTATTTTGGCCAGCCATGCTCGAAGGTGCCGGTATTCGTAAGCCAACCAGCGTATATGCCCATGGTTATGTCACCGTTAATGGCGCTAAAATGTCTAAGTCGAAAGGCACATTTATCAAAGCGCGTACTTATTTAGACAATTTAGATCCTGAGTATCTACGTTATTATTACGCAGCAAAATTAAATAGCCGTATTGACGACTTAGATTTAAATTTAGAGGATTTTTCCCAGCGCGTAAATTCAGACTTAGTCGGGAAATTAGTTAACCTAGCCTCCCGCACAGCAGGTTTTATCAGTAAACGTTTTGATGGCAAACTAGCGAAAGTAACCGACAATAGTTTAACTGAAACATTTTTAGCTAAAAGTGAAATCATTGCCGATTTCTATGAAAATCGTGAGTTTGGTAAAGCCATGCGTGAGATTATGGCATTAGCAGATATCGCTAACGCCTATGTTGCTGACGCCGCACCTTGGCAATTAATCAAGCAAGAAGATAAACAAGTTGAAGCACACCAGGTGTGCAGTAATGCACTAAACTTGTTCAGAATTTTGGTGACATACCTTAAGCCTGTATTACCTAAACTGGCCGAAAATGTTGAAGGTTTTTTACAACTAACTTTAACATGGAACAATTTAAGTCAAGATCTCGCTGGCCATGAAATAGCGCCATTTAAGGCATTGATGCAACGCATTGAATCTAAGAGCATTGACGCTATCATCGACGCATCTAAAGAGAACTTACAGGCAACTAACACGGATGCGCCCAACACCGACGAACCAAAACAAACCGTTAACCAATTAGAGCATGATCCTATTAGCCCTATAATCAGCTTTGACGACTTTGCTAAAATTGATTTACGTATCGCTCGGATCAGCAAAGCGGAGCACATTGAAAAAGCAAAAAAATTGCTCCGTCTTGAATTAGACTTAGGTGGCGAAACCAAGCAAGTATTTGCCGGCATTAAATCAGCTTATGCGCCAGAAGATTTAGTCGGTAAGCTTACGGTAATGGTGGCGAACCTAGCACCACGTACCATGAAGTTTGGTGATTCTGAAGGCATGGTATTAGCTGCAGGTCCTGGCGGTAAAGACTTGTTTATACTAGAACCCCATGAAGGTGCACTACCAGGCATGCGGGTTAAATAGTCATTATAACCATCAAAAAAAGACCGCTTCTGCGGTCTTTTTTTATAGTGTCATTGATTATTCCTGAACATCAATGTCACTTTTTTGTTTTAGATTGACATCGTGTTGATCATCTATATTTTGTTGATTAGCGGCATTATCGTCATCCATTGCCTGCTTTAATCGCTCTTCATACAACATAAACAATTTAATAAAATCGTTACTAAAACGCTCACCTGCTGATTCTTTCAACCAAAAGTCATATAAGCGCTTTGATGCTTCTTTCTCAACGCGCTTATAAGTTGCCTTACGTCTTAACACATATTCTTCAGAGTGACCTAAAAGCTGTAACGACGACAAACTGAGCTCAAGAGCCGAGTGATGCGTTTCCGACTCAACCACATCTGCACCAGCAGCTTTTAATAAATGTCCATGTCCACGGTCAAATGCTCTAGCCACAATACTAAGTTTTGGGTAAGTATGATGTAAGTATTTAACCAACTCGACGCTACTTTCTCTATTATCGATGGCCACCACAAAAAGCGAGGCTTCTTCAATGCCTGCTGTTTTTAATAGATCTGGACGAGTCGCATCACCATAATAAGCTTTAGTATTTATTCGCCTGATAGTATCAACCTGAGACACCTGATAATCGAGCACAACTGTTTTAATATTATTTGATACAAGCACCCGGTTAACTACTTGGCCAAAGCGGCCAATACCCGCAATAATTACCGTTCCTTTATCATCTATATTATCTTGTTCACGTTGATTGGTTTGCACTTGAAAACGTGGGTAAATCACCTTATCAAATAAAATAAATAACCCTGGAGTTAAAAACATCGATAGTGCCACCACTATCGATAATGTCTGGGCTAAGTCCGTTGGAATAACATAATGTTGAACACTAAAACTCAACAAGACAAAACCAAACTCTCCCGCTTGAGCAAGACACAAGGCAAACAACCAGCGATCGCTTCCTTTAATACCAAAAATTAATGCTAATAAATACAGTAAAAACGCTTTAATCAACATCACACTTAAGGTGATTAACATGATTTCGCCAAAATCGGCAAACAACACTGAAAAGTCAATACCAGCACCGACAGTGATAAAAAACAACCCTAATAATAAGCCTTTAAACGGACCAATATTAGCTTCCAGCTCGTGCTTAAATTCACTGTTAGCAAGCACCACGCCGGCTAAAAAAGTCCCTAATGCAGGTGATATGCCCACTAAACTCATTAATGCTGCAATGCCAATGACTAACATTAACGCAGCGGCGGTGGATATTTCTCGAGCCCCAGATTCGGCAACAATTTTAAATAGCGGGCGGCTTAAATAATGCCCCCCTAACACCACGACAGCAATCGCTAATACCAGCACAATGGCATAAGCCCATCCCGGCAATGAGGCCACGAGACTTAATTGCTCGTGCTGTTCGCTCATGTTACTGAGGGCTATTTGGGCTTGCTCAACCAATTCAGGTAAAGCTAATAAAGGAATAAACGCCAACATCGGAATAACGGCAATGTCTTGAAACAACAATACCGAAAATGCATTCTTACCTGCATGGGTTTTATTGAGGCGTTTTTCAGATAAGGTTTGCAACACAATAGCGGTAGACGACAATGAAAAAATCAATCCAATCGTTAAGGCTATACTTAGTTGATACCCTGCATAAATAGCACAGGCCATCACAGCGACAACCGACCCGACAACTTGTAAGCCACCAAGTCCCAATAGCCGATTACGCATAGCCCAAAGCATTTTGGGTTCAAGCTCTAAACCGACCAGAAACAGCATCATCACCACACCAAATTCGGCAAAATGTTGGATGGTATTCGTTTCACTCCCCACTAAACCAACAATAGGGCCGATGACGACACCCGCAATCAAATACCCTAATACAGAACCTAAGCCCAATTTATTGGCTAACGGAACAGCAATAACTGCTGCCGTTAAATAGATAAAGGCTTGTAGAAAATATTCGGTCATTTATTTATTCCAGACGATAAAATGTCATACCTATTCAAAGTCTAACATCACGACTTTACTACACACACAAAATTAACATCAACAGATTACTGATAATTACACGGGATTTTTGATATCAATAAAATGATGTTCAATATTATATTTTTCGGCTAAATGTTCGCCTAATGCTTGAATGCCAAATAGCTCAGTAGCATGATGTCCCGCAGCAAAATAATGAAGCCCTTGCTCAATAGCACTATGAAATGTCCGTTCTGACACTTCACCACTTATAAACGCATCAACCCCCATTTGTGCAGCATGATCGATGTAATCTTGTGCGCCACCAGTACACCATGCCAGGGTTGAGATCATTTTAGTTTCATCACCTATATGCAACGGTTGACGGGTTAACACGGTGTTGAGTAAATGACTAAACTCAGCGACTGTTAAAGGGTGCTCTAAATGACCATGCCATAACAAATCTTGTGGTACCGCCTCATAGACCCTTGGACTGATAATGCCTAATTGTTGAGCCAATTGAGCATTATTTCCCACACCATGATGGGCATCTAACGGTAAATGATAGCCAAATAAACTCATATCGTTATCCATTAACGCTTTGATTCGACGATATTTCATGCCAGTGATAACTTCAGATTCATTTTTCCAAAAAAAACCATGATGGACTAAGATTGCGTCGGCATTAAGGGCTATTGCAGCATCAATTAATGCCTGACAAGCCGTCACCCCCGTCACAATAGTGCGAATGTTAGCCTTTCCTTCAACTTGCAAGCCGTTTGGAGCATAGTCTTTAAATGCATTAACATTTAAAAAAGTATCAAGATAGAAGGCCAATTCTTGACGTGAGACAGTTGACGACGCTTGATGATTTTTAGACATAATAACCCTACATAATGAGCTAACTCAGCTTATTCAATAAAAAAGCTTATCAATAAATACCATTTCTTTATTCTTACAGTGAAAGCTGAGGCTGTGATGCGAAACTTGAGTTTTAGTTTACCGTAATATGATTAGTCTCGTGAAGCATATCCAATCTAAAATAAAATTTAACATATCAGGTTGATTGGCTTACGCAGCTAGGCATTAAATAAACACAGGGGATTAATATACAAATTGAAAAAGTTCACGCCATCTATGTAGTTCATTTATTGTGCATTATTGTCGTAATGAGCCGATAAACCACCAATTAATGACACTTATTGGCGGATAATCGCATAATTTTAGTCTGAATTGGACTTTTGGTGCCATAACACTCTAAAATTAATCACAACCTTAATTTAACATGATCACCAATAGGTTATGAACTATGACAACATTGACTAAAGAAGAGGTCATCAGCCAACTACAAAAGGCACTTGAGCAACAGTCTGGTAGCTCTGTCGCTATTGAGCAATCAGGAAGCTGGTACAAAATTGACGGCGCTAAATCTGTACGCTTTAGCGAACTTGAATCTATGCATGCTGAACTACTGGCATCATCGGAAAAAAGTGCACCTGCAGCCGTAAAACCTTCAGCAGCAATAGCTGCAAAGCCTGCATTGAAAAAACAATCAAAACTAAAAGAACACCCTACATCTGGTGGATTAACACCTAAACAGTTGTGGCGTCAAAAGCTCGAAAACACAACGGGCAAGCAAACATTGCCAAGAGGATTCTAAGGTCAGCCAATAAAACAACAGGAGTCTGGGTCGGCTCCTGCTGTTTCAGTCCATATTACATCGCAAGATCCACTCTGACATAACCCGTTAAGTAAACGACTCGAACGTCATCCCCAACCGCAAAGTTCATACCTGGGTCAACATCTTGAATCACCATAATTTGAGTACCGTCTTCTTGTTTAATCATCAGTTCAATCAACTTGTTTTGAAGATAATATTCTGAATGACCATGTTGGCTACCAATACCACCGCCAATCAACGCCCCTAATACCGTCGCCACATTTTGGCCTGAACCACCACCGAACTGATGCCCAATCACACCACCAATCAATGCACCGCCAAATGTTTTCCAACCGCTGTGACTGTCTTCCACCAGCTGTTTTTCTGTCACATGCCTAACAGACTCAATATTGCCATAGAGTACTTTTTCAACTGGCACAGCTTGATTACGCTCGTAAGCAGCCAAAACGGGTCCACAAAACACACAAAATGTTAGCAATACTGCAAAAATGCTCTTTCCACTTACAGTTATGATGTTAAACATCGCTATTTTCCGCTAAGTTAACGATAAGGTATACCAATTAATATACTCAATTGTGAATACACTGTCTTATTTAAATCAGTCTATCGGCTTTCCGCCGCCAGAACATGCACTAACCGAACCTAATGGTCTTTTAGCCATTGGCGGTGACCTGCAACCCGCCCGCTTATTACAGGCTTATTACCAAGGTATTTTTCCATGGTTTAACACCAACGACCCCATTTTATGGTGGTCACCTGATCCTCGCGCTGTATTTATGCCAACACATCACTTTGGCAGTAAAAGCTTAGTCAAGTTCCTTAAGAAATCCTCGTGGCGATTTACTATCAATCATGCTTTTCTAGATGTGGTCGCAGGTTGTGCTCAGCCTCGTGGTACACAAGATGGCACATGGATTACAGCCGAAATTCAAATGGCGTATTACGAACTTCATCTACAAGGACATGCGCATTCTCTCGAAGTCTGGGATGGAGAACAGTTAGTCGGTGGGCTTTATGGTATCCCTGTAGGCAGTGTTTTTTGTGGCGAGTCTATGTTCCATCGCCAAACTAATGCATCAAAAGCAGCATTTGCTATACTCAATCAACACTTGTCAAAACATCATTTTCAATTAATTGATGCCCAAGTAATGAATCCACACTTGGCTAGTCTTGGCGCAAAAGCGTTACCAAGACGTGAATTTTTGTCAATACTTCACCGAAATCGAGACCAACAAATTTCAGCATCAATGTGGCATAAACAAGAGGTGTTAATTGAATTCTAAATCTGTCAATGTCGGAATAAGCCAACCTTTTGATTGTAACTATATTGAAGGAAATAAAGAGCAACTTTTGGTTATCCAAGAACCGCAATTAGACGCTGCTCTGTTTGAACAACTGCTTGCGATGGGGTTTCGTCGTAATGGAAATGCAATCTATAAACCCCGCTGTCCCAGTTGCCAAGCTTGCCAATCTATTCGCTTAAACATTAATGACTTTGTGGTATCAAAACGTCAAAAACGCACCTTGAAAAATAACCAAGATCTTCATTGGAAAATTAATCGTACAGCTCGACCAGAGCATTACTCCTTGTACGAAAGATACATTAATGAGCGTCATAGTGATGGTCCTATGTACCCTGCTTCTCAAAGCCAATATGATGATTTTTTATTGTCAGATTGGTTACCCCCCATGTTTGTAGAGGTGTTTGATAAAGAGCAGCTGATTGGTGTTGCTGTCACCGACGAAATGGCACACAGTTTTTCCGCTATATACAGTTATTTTGATCCCGACTACGCCGAGCGTTCATTAGGCTCATTAATGATTTTGATTCAATGCCAATTGGCTAAGTCGATGGGTAAACGTTATTTGTATCTAGGCTATCAAATTGATCAAAATCGAAAAATGAGATACAAACGTCAATATCGACCATATCAAATTTTAACAGCACAAGGTTGGCAAATTGGTGAAGAAGTTCAACCTCTTTCTTGTTAACACTCTTTACAGTTAAGCGATTTTGGGGCATGATACGCCCGATTTTTCATATTTGAAGGCTAATGGGATAACTATTAATGGCGAAAGAAGACAACATTGAAATGCAGGGCACTATCCTTGAGACCTTGCCAAACACAATGTTCCGCGTAGAGCTTGAAAATGGACATGTGGTGATAGCCCACATCTCTGGCAAAATGCGCAAAAATTACATCCGTATTTTAACGGGTGACAAAGTCACGGTTCAGCTGACTCCTTATGACTTATCAAAAGGTCGTATCGTCTTCCGCGCACGTTAATCGCTAGCCTTAACAAGTTAGAAGCCGACTCCCTGTCGGTTTTTTTTGTTATGTAACAAACGGCATAAATAATGTGTATTCAACGCAAAGTACCGCGCATTAAACAACATGAATGTTCAACGTAATAGGTCCCGAGCATTCAACTATAATGACTATAGTGCTAGTTTTAATTCGTATTGCAGTAGCACCTCTTACGCTCCACTATTATTTTGTGTTGATTTACAAATGGGTGACCCATTTTATAAATCAATGTCGATTAAATTGAACAGCGAGAAATGCTCTGAGTTGATAACTTATTTTGCCATTTAATATTAGGCGCAATTAACACATAAAAAAAAGATGACCCATAGGTCATCTTTTTTAATTTTAAAATGGAATGCTTAAGACACTTTTTCTAGTGACTCACAATCAATATGAATCTCACCCTCTTTAACATCAATATGCGCAATACCGCCCCTTTCAAGTACACCAAATAGGACTTCATCTGCTAACGGACGTTTAATTAATTCAGTCACAACACGTGACATTGGACGTGCGCCCATTGACTTGTCATAACCTTTCTCAGCCAGTAAGGTCCGAGCCTCATCACTGACATCCAACGTGACATGTTTATCATCCAGTTGTGCCTGTAATTCAACTAAGAACTTATCAACCACTTTAGCAATAACGGTCATATCCAAATGATTAAACCAAACAATTGAATCTAATCGATTACGGAATTCAGGTGAAAAGACTTTGTTAATCTCAGCTAACGCATCTTGAGTGTGATCTTGCTGTCTAAAACCAATCGATTTACGAATTGTTTCTTGTACGCCTGCATTGGTTGTCATCACCAAAGTAACATTTCTAAAGTCAGCTTTACGACCATTATTGTCGGTCAATGTACCGTGATCCATCACTTGCAGTAACAAGTTAAATACATCTGGGTGCGCCTTTTCGATTTCATCAAGTAGCACCACACAATGTGGATTTTTAATCACCGCATCAGTGAGCAAGCCACCTTGGTCATAACCTACATAGCCTGGAGGGGCACCGATTAAACGCGAAACGGTGTGACGCTCCATATACTCAGACATATCAAAGCGAATGAGTTTGAGATTGAGACAGTTGGCCAATTGATTGGTAACTTCGGTTTTACCTACCCCAGTTGGGCCAGCAAACATAAAGCTACCAACAGGTTTCTTTTCTGAACCTAACCCACTGCGCGATAAACGTATAGCAGCACTGAGGCTCTCTATAGCCTTGTCCTGCCCAAAAACTACCATCTTGAGGTTGCGTTCAAGGTTACGCAACATATCCTTGTCAGTCGACGATACCGACTTCTCAGGGATACGAGCTAACTTAGCGATAATAGCTTCAATTTCGGCTTGTCCAATGGTTTTCTTGCGTTTACTTTGCGGCATCATCACCATTCGCGCGCCCGCTTCATCAATCACATCAATCGCTTTGTCAGGTAAATGACGATCATTAATGTGTTTTGCCGAAAGGCTGGCTGCACTACTGATGGCTGCTTGGGTGTATCGAACACCATGGTATTCTTCGTATTTGGATTTCAGTCCCATCAAAATCTTAGTGGTTTCGGCTACTGAAGGCTCATTGATATCAATTTTTTGGAAACGACGCGCTAAAGCGCGGTCTTTCTCAAAAATGCTTTGATACTCTTGAAATGTGGTTGAGCCCATGCAACGTAACTTGCCACTGGACAGTAATGGTTTTAATAAATTAGATGCATCCATCACACCGCCTGAAGCAGCACCGGCACCGATAATGGTATGAATTTCGTCAATAAACAAAATGGCGTGCTCATCCGCAGCTAATTCTTTTAATAAGCTTTTAAAGCGTTTTTCAAAATCGCCACGGTATTTAGTACCCGCTAATAGTGAGCCTAAATCTAATGAATAAACGGTTGCATTAGCCATAACGTCTGGAACCTGCTTATTGACAATACGATAAGCTAATCCTTCAGCAATGGCCGTTTTACCCACTCCTGCTTCACCCACAAGTAATGGGTTATTCTTGCGACGACGGCAAAGCGTTTGAATTGCACGTTCAATTTCAGCATCTCGACCAATCAAGGGGTCAATCACGCCGTCTTGTGCTAATTGATTTAAATTAGCGGCAAATTGCGCCAACATGCTACGGTCTTCCGTATTTTCAGACTGATCTTCAATACGTTCCTGATCTTGTGCTTCACCGGATTCATCTTCTTTAGACATGCCATGAGAAATAAAATTAACCACATCTAAGCGAGTAATATCACAACGACGTAACAAATAAACCGCTTGCGATTCTTGCTCACTAAAAATAGCAACAAGCACATTGGCGCCCGAGACTTCGTTGCGACCTGATGATTGCACATGAAACACCGCGCGTTGCAAAACACGTTGAAACCCTAAAGTAGGCTGGGTTTCACGTTCTTCAGTTGATTCTGCAATGATGGGTGTAGTTTGTTGAATAAAATTAGCCACTTCTTCTCGTAAACGATTAACATCCGCCCCACAAGCAATTAATGCTTCATATGCAGAGGGATTATCAATCAGCGCTAATAATAAATGTTCTACCGTCATGTACTCATGACGTGAATCTCTAGCTTGCTGAAACGCTAGGTTCAAGGTGACTTCCAGATCTTTGTTCAGCATAAGCACCCCCTAAATTTAACCACAGACTGTGTAACCGATTTATGCTTTCTCTAACGTACACAGTAACGGATGTTGGTTTTCTCTTGCAAACTGATTTACTTGAAACACCTTTGTTTCTGCTATTCCAAATGGAAACACTCCGCACAATCCCTTCCCTTGGTTATGGATAGCTAACATAATATCTACAGCTTGCTGTTCATTTTTTTCAAAAAAACGTTGTAATACTTCTACCACAAAGTCCATCGGGGTGTAATCATCATTGTTTAGCACCACTTTATACATATGGGGTGGTTGCAGTTCAGATTCAACCTTTTCTTCAATATGTTCTACGCTACCTAATTTAGCCATGGTTTAATACTAGCCTCTAGTTTGGTTCCCGACCACTTGATATTATTAAATTAATTAAATGTTGTTTTTTTGTTAATTACTTCTTGACTTCTTTTCGTACAAATTTCATTCTGTTTATTAGGCGGCGAATACTAGACCGCTGGATAATAAGTTTTACTATCTTACTGGTAAGTAGACAACAGAAGGAAGTGGAAGTATGGCAAACGGAACTGTTAAATGGTTCAACAACGCCAAAGGATTCGGGTTTATTTGCCCTGATCAGGGTGGCGAAGATGTATTTGCGCACTATTCAACTATTGAAATGGAAGGTTATCGCACCTTAAAAGCAGGTCAACCTGTGTGTTTTGAAGTTGAACAAGGCCCTAAAGGAATGCATGCTTCAGCCATCTCACCAACAAAGTAATTGGTGAGACTATAAAACAAAAAGACAGGGATTTTAATCCCTGTCTTTTTTATTGACTAAAAAATGTTGCCACAAAGGTTTTATCTAGCGTCACATGGGAGAATATTTTTCTATATAATCAAATGTATCACCTTAAACCTGTAAAAAAATTAACCTACAACAAATTGGTTTAATGTTTCACTAGGTCGCATGGCATGTTCAGCTTTTACAACATCTAAACGATAATAACCGCCTAAATCGACAGCAGGACCTTGTGCGCCGTTCAACTCAGCAATAATAGCCGTTTCATTTTCCGCCAACGACTTAGCCAGTGGACTAAAGTGTGCAGCAAGCTCTGGATCAGCCGTTTGATCAGTTAACGCTTGTGCCCAATACATCGCTAAATAAAAATGGCTGCCGCGGTTATCAAGTTCACCTACACGACGAGAAGGTGACTTATTGCTATCAAGAAACTCACCAATAGCCACATCTAACGTATCTGCAAGCACTTGCGCTTTTAGGTTATTGGTTGTTTGACTTAAGTGTTCTAAAGACGCTGCAAGCGCTAAAAACTCACCGAGTGAATCCCAACGTAAATGGCCTTCTTTCTCGACTTGTTGCACGTGCTTAGGTGCTGAACCACCCGCACCAGTTTCAAATAAGCCGCCGCCATTCATTAACGGAACAATAGACAACATTTTTGCACTTGTTCCCAGTTCAAGAATTGGGAATAAATCGGTTAAGTAGTCACGTAATACGTTACCGGTTACCGATATTGTGTCTTCACCATTGATGGTACGTTCTAATGTGAAACGTGTAGCATCTTCTGGAGACATGATTTGAATGTCTAAACCTGTAGTATCTTGTTCTGCAAGATATTCTGTCACTTTTTTAATTAATTCAGCATCATGAGCACGCTTGCTGTCTAACCAGAATACTGCAGGCGTGTTGCTTAAGCGTGAACGCTTAACAGCAAGTTTTACCCAGTCGCGAATAGGTGCATCTTTTACCTGACACATACGATAAATGTCGCCAGCTTCAACCGTATGGCTCATTAATACATCGCCAGCTTGATTAATTACGTTAACCGTACCAGCAGATTGGATCTCAAAAGTTTTATCGTGGCTGCCATATTCTTCTGCCTTTTGAGCCATTAAACCTACGTTTGGTACGCTACCCATTGTCGTTGGATCAAAGGCTCCGTTCTTTTTACAAAAAGCGATTGTTTCTTGATAAACACCGGCATAACAACGATCTGGGATCATTGCTTTAGTGTCTTGTAATTGACCGTCTGGCCCCCACATTTTACCAGAAGAACGAATAGCGGCAGGCATAGAGGCATCAATAATAATGTCACTTGGTACGTGCAAGTTAGTAATGCCTTTATCTGAATCAACCATCGCGAGTGCTGGGCGAGCCGCATAAACAGCAGCAATGTCAGCTTCAATTTCACTGCGTTTTGCCTCTGGAAGTGTGGCAATTTTTGCATACACATCACCAAAACCGTTGTTTACATCTACGCCTAATTCAGCAAATAACGCCCCGTGCTTATCAAATACATCTTTAAAGAACACTTTAACTGCAAGACCAAATAATATTGGGTCAGACACTTTCATCATGGTGGCTTTAAGGTGTAAAGATAATAGAACATCTTCTGATTTTGCCGCTTCAATTTCACGGGCATAAAAATCTACCAATGCTTTTTTACTCATCACGGAAGAATCTATAACTTCCCCCGCTAAAAGCGCTAAACCACTTTTCAATACAACATCTTTGCCATCTTGTCGGCTTAACACAATATTGACTTTATCTGCAGCAGCTAATGTCACAGACAATTCACTGCCGTAGAAGTCACCTTCGTTCATGTGAGCAACATGAGACTTAGAGTCACTCGCCCACTTACCCATTGAATGCGGATTTTTCTTAGCGTAGTTTTTAACTGACGTAGGTGCGCGACGATCTGAGTTTCCTTCACGTAATACCGGGTTTACTGCACTACCTTTAATTTTGTCGTAGCGCGACTTTGTTTCAAGTTCAGCGTCATTTTTAGGCTCATCCGGATAATTAGGAATGTCATAACCTTTTGCTTGAAGCTCAGCAATACACGCTTTTAGCTGGGGAATCGATGCACTAATATTAGGTAATTTAATAATGTTGGCTTCTGGCTGATTTGCCAATTCGCCCAATTCGGTTAACGCATCAGCAATTTTTTGCTCTGCGGTTAATTTCTCAGGGAAATTAGCAATTACACGTCCTGACAAAGAAATATCACGGGTTTCGACTTTTACGCCTGCAGCGTTAGTGAATGTACGGATAATAGGTAATAAAGACAGCGTGGCCAGCGCCGGCGCTTCGTCGGTTTCTGTGTATATGATTGTTGGAGTCTTATCTTTCATTTTATTTCCTACATTATTGTAAATTAATAATTTATTAGAATAAGTTGTGTAAGCAAATAACGGGTTTTAATAAATAACACTCCTGCAAATAAACCTTAACTTGCAACCATGGCATACCATTTGATACACCAATAATGTGAAATCCCCTATCCCATTTATTATTATATTTTGTTCTAAACCTGTGAGAGTAAGGGGCAAAACCCGATATCCCAGAATGATAAATTAGGTACAGATCACAATTTTTAGGCGAACATCATAGATCATTCTTAACAATTTTCAAATTCCACTAAGGACGAATACGCAGTAAACTACCGTAAATTTATATTCGCTCACTTATCACTCACTCTTATTAGCAAAGGATGTTAACCATACCTTTTATGTCAAAAAACGGTAAATTCACTCCATTTAGAAAAACATCGACAAACAAAGCGGCCGTGTCAACAACATCAGCCAATCATGTCACTAAAAGTGCAGTTAATCGAAATAAGCTAACGACGCGGCCATCACAAAAGCCACGCGCAGAAAATCCGGTTATCGTGCTATTTAACAAACCGTTTGATGTGTTATGCCAATTTACCGATGAAGCTGGCCGGCAAACATTGAAAGACTTTATTCCAGTAGCCGATGTATATGCCGCAGGACGGTTAGACCGCGACAGTGAAGGCTTGTTATTACTGACTAATGACGGGCAATTACAAGCTCAAATAACTCAACCGAATAAAAAAACCTTTAAAACTTATTGGGTGCAAGTTGAAGGTGAGCCATCAACTGAAGCCATTGAGGCCCTTTCTAATGGTGTAATGTTAAAGGACGGAATGACCTTACCTGCAAAAGTCCGTGTAATGACATCCCCTGATATTTGGCCTAGAAATCCACCGGTGCGTGAACGGAAATTAATTCCAACAACTTGGCTTGAAGTTCAAATTTGCGAAGGTAGAAACCGTCAAGTGAGAAGAATGACGGCTCATGTTGGCCATCCAACCCTAAGATTAATCCGTTATAAAATAGGTCAATGGTGTCTAGATGATTTACCTAATGGCGAATATAAAGTGCTCAGTACTCGCAAATAATCATCAATAATTGGCTAAAGCAGGAGAAAAGGATGACCGAACGTTATAAACCTAATACCACTGTCGCTTGCGTTATCCACTGCCAAGGTAAATTCTTATTAGTGGAAGAATGTATTAATGGTGAAACCAAATTTAATCAACCCGCGGGGCATTTAGAGGCCAATGAATCACTTGTTGAAGCATGCGCACGAGAAATAGCCGAAGAGACAGGGCTTGAATTAACACCACAAGCCTTAGTGGGAATTTATCAATTTAGTGCATCCGCAGACTTAGCCTTTATACGCTATACATTTTGTATCGAACTGGCCACACAACAACATGCTACACCGCGCGATAATGTCATAATTGATACTCACTGGCTTAGTCTTACTGAAATTAACGCTATTGGTAACCAACTTCGCAGCCCACTAGTGTTAAAAAGTATTGAAGATTATTTACAGCAAATAGAAAAAAAGATCCCGTCACAGCACACCCCATTAACATTACTAAATGTTGATTACTTTTAATGGCTTGTCTTAGGCTATTTCTATGAGCCTCAAGATAGCCCATTAAGCGAATGCATGATAGAATACGCGCCGCACAAATATCATATTTATTCGGCATTATGTAAATTAATTTGTCTAATATGCGCACATAACATCTTTCAGGATTCCGACTAGCAAAAAACTAGCACAATGCCTTGAAACAATGGTGTTTCGGTACAATATACACATTATCTATCTTCAAGGTTTTTAGGATTTATGACATCAATCAACCCAACTTCAAACGGTAAAAAAGTCATTGTCGGCATGTCTGGCGGTGTAGATTCTTCAGTATCAGCCTACTTGTTAATGCAGCAAGGCTATCAGGTTGAAGGGCTGTTTATGAAGAACTGGGAAGAAGATGATACCGATGAATATTGCGCGGCGGCTGATGATTTAAAAGATGCACAATCAGTTTGCGACAAACTAGGCATTAAAATGCATACTGTCAACTTCGCTGCTGAATACTGGGATAACGTGTTCGAATACTTTTTAGCAGAATACAAAGCTGGCCGCACGCCTAATCCCGATATAATGTGTAATAAAGAAATTAAATTTAAAGCATTTCTTGAATTTGCTGACGACATTTTAGATGCTGATTATATTGCCATGGGTCACTACGTTCGTCGTCGTGACAATAGCGATGGTAGCGTAGAAATGCTCCGTGGCGTTGATGGTAATAAAGATCAGAGCTACTTTTTATATACCTTAAGCCACGAACAAGTGAGTCGCAGTTTATTCCCTGTGGGTGAACTAGAAAAACACCAAGTACGCGAAATAGCCCAAAAGCTGGGGCTCATTACTCACGACAAGAAAGACAGTACTGGTATCTGCTTTATTGGTGAACGTAAATTCACCGACTTTTTAGCGACTTATTTACCGGCACAACCAGGCGATATTGAAACCGCTGAAGGTGAAGTGATTGGTACTCACCAAGGGTTGATGTACCACACCCTAGGGCAACGTAAAGGCCTTGGCATTGGTGGACTGAAAAACAGTAATGAAGACCCATGGTATGTGGTCGAGAAAGATTTAATCCGCAATGTACTTATTGTTGCACAAGGGGGGAATCACCCTCGCCTGATGTCAACAGGTATGACGGTTAATCAATTGCATTGGGTTGATCGTAAAGGGCCAGCTAATAACAGTCACATCACCGTTAAAACGCGTTATCGTCAACATGATGTTGGATGTACACTTACCTATGATGACGCAGACAACATCACCGTGATGTTTGACCAACCCGTTGCAGCCGTCACCCCTGGCCAATCTGCGGTATTTTACGATAATGACATTTGTTTAGGTGGCGGCATAATCGATACCTTAATTCGAGGATAAACTGTGAGTCAAACTCCTGGCAACATCTTGTTTGAACGCACTATGGCCTTTGCTGGTATTTTACAGGCTATCGGCCAGGTACAGTATTTAGCTCGCCACGGCGAAAGCGATAAAGAAGCGTTAGCGGCCACGCTCAATACTATTTTAGTGACAGAGCCTAAATCAACAGCGGACGTGTACCCAGACAAAACAATTTTGGACCAAGGCTATCAGCTCATTCAAAACCAACTCGGTGATGGCAAAAATAAAGATGTCGAAACCACTCGTTACTTAGTCGGCGTGTTAACCCTTGAACGAAAGCTTGTACGTTCAGCAAATGGTTTGGGCATGTTAGCCGAGCGTATCAATCAGGTGCATCGTCAACTTAGCCACTTTGCGATAACAGACGAGCAAGTCATAGCTAACTTTGCCAGTATCTACAGTGACGTAATTAGTGAACTAGGCCCTAAATTACAGATATCGGGTAATCCCGATTGTCTTCAGCAACCCATAGTACAGAATAAAATTCGTGCTCTACTACTTGCTGCAATGCGCAGTGCAGTATTATGGCGCCAATTAGGTGGTAAGCGTCGACACTTAGTGTTTGCTAGAAAAGCGATATTTGATACCGCAAGAAAAAGCCAAAATAACAATTAATCGATTCACCCTACAACAAAGTTCATCAAGGAGCTTCAAATGGATCTTTCCGCACTAACTGCTATCTCTCCGGTAGACGGTCGTTATGGTAGTAAAACCGCCTCATTAAGAGGGATTTTCAGCGAGTTCGGTCTTACTAAGTACCGTGTTCAAGTTGAAATCAACTGGTTAAAGCTATTATCAAGCTGCCCAGAGATTGAAGAAGTTCCCCCGTTTAGCGAAACCGCGTTAGCCTTGTTAGACAGCATTAAAGATAACTTTAGTGAACAAGACGCATTACGAGTTAAAAACATCGAAAGCACCACCAATCACGACGTTAAAGCCGTTGAATATTTTATTAAAGAGCAAATCGCCGATAACGCTGAATTAGTCGCGATTGATGAATTTGTACACTTTGCTTGTACCTCTGAAGACATTAACAACTTATCTCATGGCTTAATGTTAAAAGAAGCTCGTGAACAAGTGCTAGTGCCGCATTGCCAACAAATTATTGACGCGATAAAAAAATTAGCTCATGACAATAAAAGCGTGCCATTAATGTCACGTACTCATGGCCAACCAGCGTCGCCATCTACGTTAGGTAAAGAGATGGCTAACGTCGCGGTACGTTTGGAGCGTCAATTAAACCAAATCAACGCAGTTGAAATTATGGGTAAAATTAACGGTGCAGTCGGTAACTACAACGCTCACATTTCTGCCTACCCAGAAGTAAACTGGCATGAGTTGTCACAACGTTTTGTCACCAGTCTTGGCATTAACTGGAACGCTTATACCACTCAAATAGAGCCGCATGATTACATTGCAGAATTGTTCGATGCCATTGCCCGTTTCAACACCATCCTAATCGATTTTGACCGTGATATTTGGGGGTATGTTGCACTTGGCCACTTTAAGCAGCGCACTATCGCTGGCGAAATTGGTTCATCAACTATGCCGCACAAAGTTAATCCAATTGATTTTGAAAACTCTGAAGGTAACCTAGGTATCGCTAACGCGCTAATGCAGCATTTAGCCGCTAAATTACCGGTATCAAGATGGCAGCGTGACCTAACTGACTCAACCGTATTGCGTAACTTAGGTGTTGGTATGGCTCACTCGTTAATTGCTTATCAAGCGACCTTGAAAGGCATTAGCAAGTTAGAAGTGAATGAAGCACAACTTTTAGCTGAACTAGACAAAAACTGGGAAGTATTGGCCGAGCCAGTACAAACAGTAATGCGTCGTTACGGCATTGAAAAACCATATGAGAAGTTAAAAGAACTGACTCGTGGTAAACGTATTGATGCCGCACAACTTGCAGTATTCATTGATGGTCTTGAATTGCCAGAACACGTTAAAGTTGAATTGAAAAAAATGACTCCAGCAAACTACATTGGCCGTGCAGAAGCCTTTGTTGATGAACTAAAATAGTCCTATAAGCTTATACATTCCATTAGCGGTCGCATATGTGACCGCTTTTTTATTGTATTACCACTCGTTAATTATCTCGACCTGAGGTCAATGATGTACACATTAAATATTGATACCCAAGCTTTTATTAAACAGCATTGGCAACAAAAACCACTTGTGATCAAACAGGCTTTTATCGACTTTGAAGATCCTATCGCCGCAGATGAACTTGCCGGCCTAGCCTGTGAAGAAGAAATATCGTCACGCGTGGTGGTCACAAAAGGTGATGACTGGGACGTTGTTCATGGCCCATTTGAAGACTACGACCAATTTGGTGAAGACAACTGGCAGCTATTAGTTCAAGCCGTCAACCATTGGTATCCTGATTCTCAGCCATTGGTTGAAGCATTTCGATTCTTACCAGACTGGCGTTTTGATGACTTAATGGCATCATTTGCCACGCCAGGTGGTGGTGTTGGGCCGCATATTGATAACTACGATGTGTTTATCATTCAAGGCGATGGCGAACGTCGTTGGAAAGTGGGCGACAAAGGTCTACATAAGCGCCGCGGTGATAACCCTAACTCACCGCTAGTTGATGACTTTGAACCGATCATCGATGTGGTATTACAAAAAGGCGATGTACTGTACATTCCACCAGGATACCCACATTGCGGCGAAACATTATCGCTTGCGTTGTCGTACTCGATTGGCTTTAGAGCTCCAAGCCAGCAAGAATTATTAACTGAACTTGCAGACAACCTTATTGACAATAATCTAGGCAATAAACGCTTTACCTCCGAAGACGAGCCCAAGTCACCTGGTGTTATTAGCCAAACTCACCAACAAGGTATAATGGATTTATTAGTGCAACTGGCACAAGATCCAAAAGCATACCAAACCATGCTAGGTAAATTACTCAGCCAAAACCGCTTCGAACTAGATGTGTGTGAAGGAGAAGAAGCACTTAGTAGTGATGACCTCATTGACGCAATTGAACAAGGCGCTATCATTCAACGTATTGGCGGTTTAAAAGTGCTACGTCTTGAACAAGATATTGAGCCACGCCTATTTATTAATGGTGAAGTATATTCATTATCTGAAGTCAGTGAACAAACCCTACTTCTCTTGGCCAACAATGTGTGTATAACACCAGAACAAGCCAGTGAGCTGACTCAATGTAAACCATTACTCGAAACCCTGACTCAACTTATCAACCAAGGTTTGTATTATTTAGCAGAAGAAGAATAATGAATCCATAAAGCACAAAAGGCACCAAAGTGCCTTTTTGTTTTCTGAGTATCGACTAACCCCAGAGTTTTTCATCTTGGTGTATTTTATAAAGGCTTTCTGCGCGGGACACCAATAACTGCGCAAATTTGAGTTGAGTTGCATCTTTTGTCGCACCAGACTTATGCAAATTTTCTGCTTTAAGTTGCCACATCATTGAAAAATGTCTAATCGCTTCGCGGGCTGTTGTCGCCACTTTGACATCAACATAGTCAGAAGGTAAATCACCCGACATCACCCAAAATGTTTGTTTCTTAGGTTGTTTCGATTCCATCTTCCAAATGGCTAAATAAGGCGCTAGATAACGACTATCCTCGGCAAGTACTTTACTTGGAATAACACCCTTTTCAGCTAAAAAACGATTGGCTTTCTGAAACTGAGTTCGTACCCACTCCTGTCTTAATGCTTCTTGGTCTTCTGTTGTTTGCGCAACGGTTTCAACCACTTCTTCAGTCATAATACTTCCTATCTTATTGTTATATTACAGGTTAGAATAAAAAAACACCTGACATTCAATCTTAAAAACACTGATGTAACACAAGTAACCTTACGTTTACGTAAAGTGGCAAGCTAAATTGCCACATCAATCACAAAAATAACCAAATCATGCTTTGTTGAGAGTATCGCTAAATGCTATCGTGCTGCAATAAATATAACAAGCAGTCGTTTGTGCCTTTTGTCATCAATTAACACAAGGTGCGTGAACTTTAATTAACAAGCGGAGATTACACGTGGCAGTTTTTAATCATGTTTCGTTCGATGAACACGAACAAGTGGTATTTTGTCATGACAAGCAAAGTGGCTTAAAAGCCATTATTGCTGTACATAATACCAACCTTGGACCCGCTGTTGGCGGTTGCCGCATGTGGAACTATCAATCGGACGATGAAGCCTTAACAGACGTATTACGTCTCTCTCGTGGTATGACCTATAAAAACGCACTTGCCGGTTTAACTATGGGCGGCGGAAAAGCAGTTATCATTGCAGACCCTAAGACCACAGACCGTGAAGCATTATTCTTAGCCTTTGGTCGTTTTGTAAACAGCTTAGGTGGCAAATACTATTCAGCTGAAGACGTCGGCGTTTCAACATCAGACATGATGATTGCCAGCCGTGAAACTGAATTTGTTGCAGGTCTTGAAGGAAAGTCTGGCGACCCTTCACCTTTAACTGCATTAGGCACCTATTTAGGTATAAAAGCCGCCGTAAAACATCAGCGCGGCATTGATAGCCTGAAAGGCATTAAAATCTCAGTTCAAGGTGTAGGACACGTAGGCTATTATCTGTGCAAGCATTTACACAAAGAAGGTGCTGAGCTCATTGTTACCGACATTCACCAAGCATCTCTTGACCGTGTTGCAACTGAGTTTGGTGCAACCGTCGTAGCACCACAAGACATCTACACACAAGATGTCGATGTCTATGCACCATGCGCATTAGGTGCAACGATTAATGACACCACATTGCCGTTATTAAAAGCCTCTATCATCGCAGGTTGCGCTAATAACCAGTTAGCTGAAGTACGTCACGGCGAAAAGCTTAAGCAAATGGGTATTTTGTATGCTCCTGACTACGTGATTAATGCGGGTGGTATTATTAATGTATCATTTGAAAAACACTACGATGCAGCAGCTTCAACTACCAAGGTTGAGCAAATTTACAACACTCTACTGACTATCTTTGAGCGTGCAGATGCTGAAGACCGTACTACAGGCTCTGTTGCCGATGAAATGGCTAAAGCTATTATAGATGCAGCAAGATAGTTAATTCGCTTTATATTGGGCTATTTAACGCCTAAATATTCAAGGGTGATGCCAATGCATTTCCCTTTTTTTTGCCCACCAAAAGCCAACAAGTTTAATCAAGTTGCAACAAATCGTTCACCTTAGTGTCAAATAACAGCCCTACTCTAAATCAACACTGACGCAACCTGTGTATTAGGGTGAATGACTGATGATCTCACACAGCAACAAAAGTAATCAGCAACGGCAACCTTTATCTCACTTAACCCATAATGAGAAAACTCAGCACTTTCGTGCTCTGTGGATTTCGGATGTTCATCTAGGCAGCATTGATTGCAAGGCCGAATTCTTATTACATTTCCTTAATCATAGTCAATGCCAATATTTATATCTGGTTGGCGATATTGTCGATATATGGGCATTAAAAAAACGCGTTTATTGGCCTGATAGCCACAATAAAGTGATACAAAAAATCCTCGAACTGGCCAGTAATGGCACCCAAGTATTTTATATACCAGGTAATCATGATGAAGCTTTCAAAGCTTATGCCGACAGTCATTTCAGAGGTATCACCCTTGCCAAGCAGCATATTCATCAAGCCCTTAACGGCAAACGTTTTCTAATGCTGCATGGAGACCAATTCGACTCACAAGTGTGTGTGAGCAGAGCTTATGCCAAATTAGGTGACCATTTATATGATGTATTATTGTGGCTGAATCGCCAATTACATAAGGTAAGAAGCCGCCTAGGATATCCATATTGGTCACTAGCCAGTTATATTAAACTCCGAGTAAATAAAGCCCAACAAGCCATTAATCAATATCGTGATGCTGTATTGCGCTATTCGGTAAAACAACAGGTGGATATGGTCATCTGTGGTCATATCCACCAGCCAGAATTATCCCAGCACACAATTAACCATCGCACCATTACTTATGCCAATGACGGTGATTGGGTTGAAAATTGCACTTTAATTGCCGAAACCGAAACTGGCAATGTGCAGTTACTCAAGTGGGACGAACAGACGTTACAAGCAACCGTCGTAAACACGATTTATTTCAGCTCTTCAGAAACCAAATCAATCATCACGCCCCAAAAACAGCATGTTGCATAAATAAGGCTAAAATATGATATTTACTGTCGATAATGTGGTCGAAAAAAACCTACCAAATGTGCATAACAAGCCTTGGTTAGCAACACCAACCAAAGCGATGTTGCGCTACTTACTTCATGAAAAGCAGTGTAATGACATTGCTAATGAACACGCGCATTTATCCGGGGTCGATTTTGTTGAACAAATTCTTGCCTGTTTAAATTTCAGTTACAGCGTCCCCAATAACGAAATAGAAAATATTCCCATTGAAGGACGTGTAGTCATTTACGCGAATCATCCAATAGGGTCATTAGATGCGTTAGCTCTAATTAAATTAATTAGTCAAGTTCGCCCAGACATTAAAGTCGTTGCCAATGAATTACTTATGGCCATTAAACCACTTCACTCCATTTTATTGCCAGTACGTAACATGACAGGTGGTACACCTAAACAACATTTAAATGAAATTCATCACCACCTCAAAAATGAAGGTGCGGTATTGATTTTCCCCTCAGGTGAAGTTTCGCGTTTACGCCCAACTGGTGTCACCGACTTACATTGGCACAGCGGATTTTTAAAAATGGCTCGCGCCTGTAATGCTCCGCTTTTACCTATGTATGTGGATGCGAAAAACTCTGCCACCTTTTATGGCGCTTCAATGATTTACAAACCATTAGCGACGTTATTACTGGTCAAAGAAATGTTTAAACAAATGGATCATGTCATGCCATTACGGATTGGCCAATTGATTGCAAAAGAAGTTGTCAGCACTCAAGATTTCCCACTTAAAACCAAAGTGAATCTGCTTAAAAATCATTTATACCGCATTGGTAAAAATCGCAGTCCGTTATTCATTACCCAAAATGCCATTGCTCATCCAGAAAAACGCAGTGAGCTACAACAAGCATTACAACAATGCGAATTGCTAGGTAAAACCCAAGACAATAAACAAATCTATTTATATAAGCATACTCACAGCAGTGCAATTATGCGTGAGATTGGTCGGCTTCGTGAAATCGCCTTCAGAGCCGTGGGTGAAGGTACCGGCAAACGTCGTGATACCGATAAATATGATAATCACTATTTCCATTTAGTATTATGGGATAAAGATGAATTAGAAATTGTTGGTGCCTACCGTTTTGCCAGTGCAAAAATGATCCATGACACCGTTGGTGAAAATGCTTTATATAGCCAATCACTCTTTGAATATCGCGATGCGTTCGCCCCTTATTTTGATCAAGGCCTCGAACTTGGTCGCAGCTTTGTCCAACCTAAATATTGGGGTCGCCGAAGTTTAGAATATTTGTGGCAGGGAATTGGCGCATTTTTAGTTAAAAACCCTCAATACCGCTACTTATTTGGCCCTGTATCGCTAAGTGATGGTTTACCCGTGCAAGCTAAAGAGATGCTGGTATTCTTTTACCAGCATCATTTTTCTACAATTCAAGTGCTCGCAACATCATTTAACTCTTACCACTTCACCGACGAACGTCAACATCAATTACATCAATTATTCTGTGGTGCTAATTATGCTGATAACTTTAAAATACTCAAACGGACACTAGCAAATATGGGTGTATCTGTACCGACATTATTTAAGCAATATGGCGAGCTGTGTGACAATCATGGTGTACAGTTTCTTGATTTTGGTATCGACGCTGAATTTGGTGACTGTATCGATGGTTTAGTCTTAGTCGATATCCATCAATTAAAACCAATTAAATATCAAAAATACTTAGCAGGACACCTACCCGAAAACAAAATTGCATCTTGACTAGGCAAGTGCTTAATGTAAATAGCAGTCGTCATAGGCCGTTAAATGATTGTTACACGAATATTTATCTGATATAAAAGAATAAATACGTGGGGAATCGCTTATGACAACGTCTACAGATATGTTATCAGATACATTGGACACAAAAGCACCTAAACATATTCGCATTGCGGACATCATGACAACCAGAATTGTCACTATTGAAATGGATGACCGGCTGAGCCTAGCTAAAGAGATTTTTGATAATGTCAGTTTTCATCACTTAATTGTTGTCGATGATAAAAATAAACTGAGCGGTATATTATCTCACAGAGACTTTCTGCGGGCACTAAGCCCTAATATAGGTACAGCCGCTGAACTAATCCGAGACACAGAAACCCTACATAAAAGGGTACATCAAGTCATGACAAAAAAACCATTTTCCATCGCCCCTCATTGTGATATAAATCAAGCTAGTAGGCTAATTTTAGACCACAATATCGGTTGTTTACCCGTGCTAGAAAACAATATTATTGTGGGTATTATTACTTGGAAAGATCTATTGAATGCTTATATTTCTTAAATAAAAATCATGTTGTTGTTAGTTAAGCGTAAATCATCCTAAACACTTTATCCAGTCTATTATCAACACTCACTCTGCTGTAGTTTACATCTCATTACCCTTACCTAGCGTCCTCATAAACGTCTCATATTGTGACGTACATAAAAGGTTTTTATGCAATAGGTTCGACTAAAAATAAATATTCTCAAGCTAGCCAACTAGATAGCTTTTTTTCGCAAATTGTTCATATTTTTGTACTGGAAATTGTCATATGACTCTGCTTTTATTATATGACGAGTACGCCATTATATGTGAAGGGAGGGCATTATGATTAAGTTTACTTATGATCTCAATCAAGACAATATTGAATTACAAGCAAGCAATTGGTGTGGACTTGAACGCGTTTTCATTAATGGTAAGGTTGTGTCCCGCAAGTTCAACTTTGGACAACAAAGCATGCATGATGTCATGCTTAACAATGGAAAAAAGTTTCGTTTTCAATTAATTATAGATCCACAAACAGAATTAGTATCCTGCCGGATTTACAAACAAAATCAATTGGTCACCATTTTAAAGCAAGGTGAAAAACAGCTACAACAAAGCCAATTCATGATAGAAACTAGCTTTGTCATAGCGTGTTTAGGGATGCTAAGTTTGTATTGGCTAGGTTAACCTAGCACTTTAACGTTTATTAGCTTATGGTAAAATCAAGTCTCACTGTCGACTTTGCTGAAGTGGGCTTACCATCAACAAACTTAGGCGCATAACGCCATTGACTAAGTGCTTTTATTGATTCTTTTTCAAATTTGCGACCACCTTGTGAATCGATTATTTCAGGCGACTTAACAAATCCATTTTCATTGACTGTAAATTCAATTTGCACCCAACCATTTTTGCGCTGTTTCGCATATGACATTGGATAATTAGGTGACTTTCTAAATAACGGGGTTTGTTCTTGTTGATCATCCCATGGCGTCATTTTGCCTATTGCTACACAATGCTCAGTAGCCGCTTCACTGCGCCCTTGTTGTTCAAAAAGACTAACGAGTAATGCATGAGCACTTAATTCATAAGGATGGCTATAAGGCAAAGCTTTATACTGCTTTATAACTTCAGATAAGTGTTTTTCGGCGTCATCATTATTATTCATGTTAATATTTAGGGTACCAACAATATACGTTGCATTCACTCGCTTAACTGCATTTTCTGGCAACTTAGCAGCATAAATATCATAGGCATCAAATGCGTAGTTTCGCACTTTTTTATTATAAAACGTTGTTTTTGACAAACGGTTAAATGCTATGGTTTTAACATCTGCAACAACCAGACTATTGTTGGTTTTATCTGCTATATCTATGGCTTCATCAAGTAACTCTTTAGCATATTTGTCATCTTGGGTAATTTCAGCAAGTCGCGTAATCGGATCGATAAGCTCAACCGCACTGTTTGCCAACCCCTCTCTGTAATTTTTCAGTGCGTATTCATATAAACCTTCGGCCTGCATTTGTAGCTTGTCATGAGCCTCTATTTGATTACCTTCTTTAGATGTCGAAGTTAACGCCTTGGCCCAATTCATCGCCAACTTTGCACTATCAACACTCATCTCACCGAATTGGAGCTTACCTAATTCAAATGCTAATTGAGCAAGTCGAAGAGTTTCTTGGTTGTCATTGTTGTTTGATGCTTCATTATAAGCTTGATAAACTTCTTTGAAGTTGGCTTCTTCTGCAACAGATTTCGATATTGTTAAAATATTGCATATCAGAAGAGTGGCCAGCGATAGCGATGAAAACAGTCCTTTATTCATTTTTAGTCCCTTATTCATTTTTAGTCCTTTACTCATTTTTAGTCCTTTATTCATTTTTAGTCCTTTACTCCATAGTTCAATAAGTCATCAATAATATTAACAGACCATTATATTATGTCTACCTACGTTGTGATTAGTATATGTCTTTACAACCGTTTTTAGTTTTACATGCAATAAAGGACTTATGTCCCTTCGAATTAGCTAATCTGACACTAAAATGAAGAAAATACGGTTGCTCGTATCTGTCGGAGCCTGTTTGCTATTTTATATGTCTAGTTTATTCATTGGGTTACAGTAGTATCAAATCATGGTCATGTGCAAATTCATCATTATAAAATCGTGCTCATCATACTTAGATGCGAACGTATCCTCATTAATGACCCACAGCAAGCCAAGTGACTGATTTTTACAAGGTAACATCCACTCAACTCAACATGTTTGATTCGATACGAGTCAACACAAATTAGCACCACAAAATTATTTACGATGTTTAGCCCAAATAGATTAGTTTCCTTCATTACAGACTATGATACAGATCAAAAATACAACATTTAAGTTACATAATGATTGTGGTTCTCTCACAGGTAGGCAGACTAAAACAAATGACAATGAATTAATAACGAGGAGCCAATATGTCAGCCATATCCAAATTGCTCCAAGCCATGTTAAGTAGCTTTAAAGACCTTATTCCCATCATCTTAGTCGTTAGTTTTTTTGAGATTTTTGTATTACATCAAGCGCCAGCCGAGCTAGGCTCAATTTTGGTGGGCGTAGTATTTATTGTATTGGGGCTGACTTTTTTTGTATTTGGTTTAGAAATGGGTTTATTTCCAATTGGCGAATCACTTGCTGAAGCTTTAGCACGAAAAGGTAGTGTATTTTGGTTAGTTATTTTCTCTTTCTCTCTGGGCTTCGGTACTACGTTAGCTGAGCCTGCACTCACAGCTGTCGCAAACGAAGCGGCGCAGGTTGCCGCTAATGCTGGTGCGATAGAGTCAAACCAACAAGCAATGAATTCTTATGCCATGGGGTTACGATTAACCGTCGCCATTTCGGTTGGCTTAGCTATTTTACTTGGTGTAATTCGCATTCTTAAAGGATGGCCAATTCATTACCTCATTATTGGGGGGTACGTGTTAGTGATGATCCTCACCAGCTTTGCTCCGGCCAACATTATTGGTATCGCTTATGATTCTGGCGGCGTCACCACATCGACCATTACCGTACCTTTAGTCACCGCATTAGGCGTTGGTTTAGCAAGTGTCATTAAAGGCCGTAATCCGATGGTTGATGGCTTTGGCTTAATAGCATTCGCAAGTCTTAGCCCAATGATTTTTGTGTTGCTGTACGGCATGCTGTTCCTTAAATGATTAAGTTAACCCCAAAAATGAGGAATACTTTTGCTTAATGAGTTGATGATCACCCTATTACTGACCGCTCGGGATGTGATTCCTATCGCTATAATTCTGTTCGGCTTTCAACTAGGCGTACTCAAACGCCCGATTAACCAATGGCGAAAAGTGCTACTCGGTTTTATCTACGTGATTATCGGCCTCACCTTTTTTCTCGTGGGTTTACAAATGGCACTATTCCCTATCGGTGAGAGCATGGCTAATCAACTGACCACCAGCGAGTTTTTACACCCTGATGGTGGCAATGAGCCGTTTATTTGGCAAGACTATTTTTGGGTTTATGTGTTTGCCGCCGCTATCGGTTTTAGTACCACCATTGCAGAACCGTCTTTAATTGCAGTGGCAATCAAAGCCAATCAAGTATCAGGTGGCACCATTGGTATCCAAGGCCTACGAATGTCAGTGGCGTTTGGCGTAGCGATTGGTATTACTTTAGGCTGTTTTCGTATTGTGGTTGGCGATCCCATTCACTATTACATAATGGCGGGCTATGTGGTGGTGGTTATTCAAACCTTTTACGCTCCAAAAATGATTGTCCCTTTAGCATATGACTCTGGAGGGGTAACCACATCAACGGTAACCGTGCCGTTAGTTGCGGCATTAGGGCTTGGACTCGCCACCAATGTTGAGGGCCGTAATCCATTAATTGATGGCTTTGGACTAATTGCCTTTGCCAGTTTATTTCCGATGATCACTGTTATGGGTTATGCCCAAATAGTTGACTATTTATCCAAACGAAAAACCATTAAGGAGTAACCTATGCGCTTTAAACTAATTGTCGCGTTTGTCGATGATGACTGTACTGACAAGGTACTCGATGCAGCACGTATTGCAGGCGCGACAGGTGCGACAGTCATAAACCATGCTCGCGGTGAAGGGTTAGAACAAAAGACCACTTTTATGGGGCTAACCTTAGAGGTTCAACGTGATGTGATTTTATGGTTAGTAGAAGAGCACATGAGTCGTCATATTTTAGAAACCATTTCTCATGTGGGTGAATTTGACACTAACTCAGGCAAAGGTATAGCAATTCAAATTGATGTCGAAGATGCCGTTGGTGTTGCCCATCAAGTTCAAAAATTGAGTAAAGATATTGAGGATCAAATATGAATAGCAACCCCCCTATTCGTAATCGCGACGTTATGAATAACCATTTCGTCATGGTTGATGGCATGTGCACTGTGGCTGAAGCAATCCAAGAAGCCATTAGCCATAATGTGAATATACTAGTGGTGAAGAAACGCAATGAGAATGATGAATACGGCATGGTACTCATGAGCGATATCGCCCGAAAAGTGCTTGCAAAAGACAAGTCACCCGAGCGTACAAATATTTATGAAATCATGATAAAACCAGTGTTTTCGGTACCTGCAGATATGGACGTTCGCTATACAGCACGGCTGTTTGAACGCTTTAGTATTAATAAGGCGCCAGTGATTGAAGCGGGTGAGATTTTAGGGTTTGTCACTTATGACAATATTGTGCTTAAAGGCATGATAGCCAAGTGATAATATGCATTAACCATGATATACACCTGTCATTATTCGAGCTGGCGAATAATAAATTCAATCAAGGTTCTTGTTTTTAGCGGCAGGTTTTTATCTTTATACAATAAGTGTATTGGCATCGCCATCAGGGGGAACTAATGCACTGAAGTTTGTTAATAATCCAGCTTTAATGGCCTCTTCCACCACAATCTGTGGCTGTAAAATAATACCCAATCCATCTATCGCGGCTTGGGTTGCTACCCTGCATCGTTAATGCAGTTAGTCATGCGGTACCGAGCAAAGTCAACAATACCAAATTGAAGCGACCGGTAGACGCGGGCAAGACGGTAATATTTGCGAATCAACCGCCATTGTCAGTTACAGCAACGGCGTGCAATGTCATCTGCATACCGCTGAAGACTATGGTCTGCATGCAGGCTTTACTATTCTAGGCAGTTTAGGAAGTATTGAATTCACCTCAAACCCTTGGTTACCAGAATCTCAGGGTAATCAATTTACGGTGAGATTATATGAACAACAAGCTGAAGTTGTAGATGTAGATGTAGATGTAGATGTTGAAGCTAAAGGCAATGGATTTTACTATCAAGTAGAAGCTGTGCTTAACGCATTAAAAACTAAGCAATACACAGCACCTAGACCTTTGGTACAGCTCAGTGACTCTGTTGATATTATGCAAATGCTAACCACATGGCATAAAGCCACCTTAGAAAGCCGCGCTGCGAACCACACCACTGAACGCTAAACATTCGTTTACTCGCTGTTGCTGAATGTTAGATAATTCAGTAACAGCAACAAAAGCGTACTCGCTGTGTTCATCGCTTAAACGTATTGTCGCTCCTTGGGGTAACTCGCAACGAAAGATAAACGCTTGTGATTGATAAGCTGAATGAAAATACACCCCAGATAGATAATTAACTGTTACCTCACAACCTAATTCTTCTTTGCACTCTCGCAGCAATGCCTGATGAATGGTTTCATTAGGATCAAGCCCGCCACCCGGCAAACCCCAATGCTTGTCACCATAATTGGCTTTTAATAACAGCACTTGACCATCGTCATTAGTGATTACTGCATGGGAGCTGAGTCTAAATAAATCGTTAAAAGCCATGATGGTTTTCTTATTATAAATAGAGCTTTGTGATTTGGTCTTGGAAAACTAGCGCCATAACTGCCTTGTTCCAAGTAAATAGTAAATTCCATAAATACAACAAACTGCTGAGCTCACTAACCAAAAAGCCATAGAGTTTTGATGGATATCGGGTGATGACGTGAAAAAAGGCACAATTAACCCCGCCACTCCACGAATTAGGTATACAGCAGTGATTAACACTAAACATGTTTTTAGAAACGTTAACTTAACAATTAAGCCCGCACCCGAAAATGCGTAAAGCCCCCAAACACAAAGAACAGCAGCGATAATCAATGTGACAATGGTAGGATAAATATCACCGGCAGCAGCCATTTTAGCCATTTTTTCACCAGCACCAAAAAAGAGGTACCAGTCTGGGCCGCCAAATATACAACTAATGTGTAGCAAGGCAGCAAAGATGCTTAAGCAGCCAGCAATAACGAGTAAACCATTCCTTTGCATTCAAATTCCTTTTGGCACTTGCTCCGCTATGGAGTATCTAATAATTAGTCAGTTAACATATGTAGCGAATTGACAACGAGTTCCGCATTAGTCGCTTATTCGCGATGACTTTTTAAATGGTTTGCATAACGTGCCTTGATGGTAGCTCATTTGCCACCACTCATTAATCAGTGACCATATAGAACTACGTAGTGAAAATATCGGCGTTGGTTTAAGCTATAGCCTGCGGCCACTAATATCCTAATTGAACTTTTAATAAATTTATCTGAGCACTAAGCGTTTGTGGCGTAATATGCATGAATTTTGATGCCTGAGCGATACTGCTATATGTCGCTATCGTACAAAAATACTGCAAGTGATGATAATTAAACTTACCATATGATTCCCTAATGTACTTTTATCTCATCTAAAGTTTATTTTCTCAAAATACAGTATCAATTTTTTATTGATGAAAAACAAAACTATGATAGAGTTTTAGTACTATGATTAATTGTATAAAGTTAAATCATTAGAGAAAAAGGATTTTTATGTCAAAAAACAATTTCCCCTTAATGGCTTTCGCTTTCTTGGCCCTTCAATTATTGTCAGTACCATCTGCTAAGGCAATAGAAGTACTGACGGCTCAAGAACTTTCATTGCACTGTGCACTGTTTAATTCTGAACCAGAAAGCGTTGATGGTCAGTATTGTGTCCGATATATTCAAGGCTTTATAGATGGTGCAATAGCGACCGATGCAAGAGTCATGCTAAATGCGGAAAGTGCCCTTGCAAGTAAAGAGACTTTCTCGGAACGCGCGATTCGCACTCGTATGCCAAACCGTTTAGACCGTTCCAGAGCAGCTGGCCTAGCCGGTTTTTGCCTAGGAGATCCGCTGCTTTTGCGCGATGTAGTTAACGTAATCGTCGTCGATCTAGCAGCCCAAGATAGCAGCGAAGAAAATGAACCAGCGATGGAAGTCGTCTATAAATCATTACTGAAAAACTACCCCTGCAAACTATGAGCTTAACTCTAGCCCAGCATACGTTTCAACGCGGCGAAACAAAACTCTCGTCTGTTTTGCTACTTCTGCTTATTTTAGCAATATCTTGGCTTCTCTGGTCAGGGCTCTACAAACCACTGGTCATGAGTTTGGGGGCTTTGTCTTGTTTGCTCAGCGTTTACTTGGCACATCGTATGGGCTTTTTCCGGCATCATACAAATTTTCTTAAACTTATGCCTCGCCTGCCAGGCTATTGGTTGTGGCTGCTTCGAGAGATTATTATTTCGAGTCTGGACGTAGCCAAGCTAATCCTTAAACCCTCTATGCCTATAAGCCCCACCGTGGTTGTGCTTGAAGCGGAAGCCAGAACGGACGTGGGCCAAGTCATTCTTGGCAATTCCATTACCCTGTCTCCGGGAACCGTCACATTGGATTTACACAAGGGGAAAGTATTGATTCATTGCCTGACCAGTGAAAGTGCAAAAGAATTACAAAAAGGCGAAGCGAATCGACGAGTAGCAGCTCTGGAGCCCCACTAATTATGTATATTGTTGTCTCTATAGCCATTTTGGTGACCATGGTATTGGCCTTAGTGAGAGCACTTAAAGGACCAAGCGCTTACGATCGCGTACTGGCTGTCAATGTGTTTGGTACCAAAACAGTATTGTTACTGTCAGTCATTGCATTTCTTTACGGTCGGCCTGATTTTCTTGATCTTGCGTTAGCCTACGCTCTGGTCAATATGGTCGGGATTCTTGCAGTATTAAATTTTTTCCAAAATCGTTCCCGAAGAAAATCTGATTCCGAGGCAAAAAATGATTGATGTCGCGCTAGATATTCTGAGTTGGATTTTACTCGTTCTAGGTGGTGCCTGCGTGTTAATCGGCGGTATAGGCGGCCTGCGCCTGCCAAACTTTTACACCAGAATTCATGCCGCCAGTCTTACTGATACCATGGCGACTATCTTAATTTTTGTGGGTATGATCCTACAAGCCGGTTTGTCTCTAGCCGCTATTAAACTGTTTGCTATTATGCTGTTTTTGTTGCTGACTGGCCCAACCGCTACCTATGCGTTGGCCAATGCCGCGCTATTATCCGGGCTCAAGCCAGACGATGGAAGCGCTAGCGACGCACCCAAGGCTAACAACTTACCCCAAGAGGGGGCTGGAGAATGATCTTAATTTTTGCGCTATTCCTACTGACCCTTCTCGTCATTACCGCTATTGCTATAGTGCGCACCGACGACCTGTTTGTCGCGGTAATGCTGACATCTATTTTTAGTTTACTAATGGCGGCCAACTTTTTTATTTTGGACGCTGCAGATGTAGCACTAACAGAAGCCGCGGTGGGTGCTGGAGTGACAACGGTAATCTTCCTCTGTGCATTGGAGCTGACTGGTGACCGGGAAAAAGCTCGAGTTGGAGGTCGGTGGGTAGCTCTAGGTACTGTGGGCGTTCTGGCATTGCTAATAATATACGCCACTTTCGACAAACCACGGCTCGGCGACCCTGATGCCCCAGTGCATCAACATCTTGCGCCTTGGTATCTAGAAAAAACACCTGAGTATATCGATATTCCCAATGTGGTCACCGCAATCCTTGGCAGCTTTCGAGGCTATGACACGCTGGGCGAGGTGTTTGTTGTTTTCGCTGCTTGTATCGGGGTTTTATTCATCCTTGGTGTGAGCCCTTCACGAAAAAATCCGCCAGTGATTAAAAAAAGTAGTGGTCTACGCCACCATCTGATCCCCCAAGTAGTCGGCCGACTACTGATCCCGTTTATCGTGTTATTTGGTCTTTATGTACAATTCCATGGTGAATATGGTCCGGGCGGAGGATTCCAAGCTGGTGCAATTATTGCCACAGGCGTAATCCTTTACGCGCTGCTCGAAGGCGAATCCGAGGCATTGCGCGCAATACCTCGTGGGGTGCTGTTGGGTATGGTTATAGGCGGTGCATTGCTATATGGCGGCGTGGGTGTGGCTTGCATGTTGATGGGAGGAACATTTCTAGATTATTCAGTACTAGCCGCTGACCCTGTGTTTGGGCAACAGCTGGGTATATTAATTATCGAGGCCGGCGTTGGCATGGCGGTTTGTGGTGCACTTCTGGCCATTTTTCATGCGTTCGCTGCCCGTGAGAGGTGGTCATGAAACTATTAGAACTGCTGGGCTACTTCAATTATTGGGTATTCGCTATTATTTTAACGGTGGGACTGTATGCCGTGATTAGCAAAACCAATTTGATAAAAAAACTCATTGGATTATCCATTTTTCAATCTGCTGTATTCCTTATGTATATTACTATGGATAAGGTAGAAGGCGGGACTGCCCCCATCATACAAAAAGGTGTAGAAGATCAAATATTTTCAAACCCAGTACCACAGGTACTGATACTAACAGCCATTGTTGTGGGAGTATCTACCCTTGCATTGGGACTGGCCATGGTTGTACGTATCAAGGAATGTTATGGCACGATCGAAGAAAACGAAATTTTGGATGCCGACTGATTACTATGGATTTATTAGCACACCTTCCTGCTTTGCAAGTTGTGATACCGATGTTGTCGGCACCACTTATCGTCATGTTACAACCGCGAGGTTTAGCTTGGGCCGGAGCAACTGCCGCTGCACTAGTTTGTTTTTCTATCGCCGTTGCGCTTACTTTGGCGGTTTTAGACGGACAAACCCTCCAATACGCTATGGGGGGCTGGCCGGCACCTTATGGCATTGCACTGTCGGTTGATACGTTTAGTGCCATTGTTTTGCTGGTGATCACGGGAGCAAGCACTGCAGCCTTACTCGCTGCCAAACCAAGCATTGATCAGCAAATAGAATCAGAACGCCAATCACTTTTCTATGCGGCCTGGCTTTTGGTTTTATCTGGCCTGGTGGGTATTGTCGTATCAGCAGATGCCTTCAATATTTTTGTTTTCATGGAAATTTCATCTCTGGCCAGCTACATATTAATAGCTGGTGGTCCAGACCGTCGGGCTCTTCCAGCCGTTTTCAAATATCTAATGATGGGCACTATTGGCGCAACCTTTTATCTAATTGGTGTAGGTCTAATCTACATGATGACCGGCACACTTAACTTAGCAGATATTCAAGATCGCCTCGGTGATGTGACCGATATAAATCCAGTTCTAGTTGCTGCTGGATTCATCACTATTGGGTTGGCCCTTAAAGCTGCTGTGTTTCCTTTGCATGTATGGGTGCCAAACGCTTATACACATGCTCCGCACATGGTGACCGTGTTTCTTGCTGCTTGCGCGACCAAGGTTGCACTGTATGTACTTATCCGATTTGACTATATGGTATTTCAAGCCACGCTTGAGGATCACGAAGTTCAGTTCGCATTGTTTGCGATGCCATTGGCAATTCTCGGAATACTTATTGCTTCTGCAGTTGCGATGTTCGAAGGACACCTTAAAAGGCGGCTTGCTTCATCATCTATAGCACAAATAGGCTATATTTTGCTTGGTGTTAGCTTTGTAAGCATGGCTGGACTAAGCGCCAGCGCAATGCATATGTTCAACCATGCGCTAGCAAAAGGTGGCTTGTTTCTGGCAGTTGCTTGCCTAGCTTATCATTATCGTGACTTACGCCTAGATCAACTCGGTGGTGCTGCAGCTCGTATGCCCTGGACTTGTGCTGCTTTTGTTGTGTGTGGTTTGAGCTTAATCGGCGTGCCTGGTACTGCAGGGTTTATTAGTAAATGGCTCCTTATCACCGCCGCTTTGGAAAGCGGTCCTTGGGGGAGTGGGCTAGTAGCAATTATTCTAGTCAGTTCCTTGATGGCGGTGGTTTATGTTTGGCGCATCGTTGAGGCGCTTTACTTCCAAGCTCCTGTCGAAGGAGAAGGTCCAACATCTGAAGCACCAATACAAATGTTATTAGTTACCGGTTTTATTGCACTACTCAATATATACTTCGGACTGTTTCCACAGGTTCCATTAGAACTCGCAAATAGTGCCGCTTCCCTTCTCTTGGAGGGTTCACAATGACACCAGAAACGACCATATTAGTCGCCATTGGTCTTCCTCTAGTCGGAGCTCTCGCCATCTCCCTTGCTGGACGAATAGGCCCTAATATTCGCGAAGCTGCAACCGCTATTACGTCTGTTTCACTAATCTGGGTTGTTTGGGGACTCATTCCGACTCTTATGGAAGGCGGAAGCCCCTCGGTAGAGGTTAGCGAGGTAATGCCTGGGCTAACTATTGCGTTTACTGTTGAACCTCTGGGCATGCTATTTGCTGCATTGGCATCTGGGCTTTGGCTTATCAACTCGATATATTCCGTTGGCTACATGCGCGGTAATAAAGAGAAAAACCAAACTCGATTTTATGTATGCTTCGCGTTAGCTCTTTCTGCCACTATTGGTGTTGCTTTCGCTGGCAATCTATTCACTCTCTTTTTATGCTACGAATTATTAACACTCTCGACATACCCTCTGGTAGCACATAAAGGTGATGCTGCTACGATACGTTCGGCAAGGATTTATCTGGGTGTTTTACTGAGTACATCTATTGGTTTGTTCCTTCCTGCAATCATCTGGACTTATACCGTGGCAGGAACAGGTGATTTTACTGCCGGCGGGATCCTCGCTGGTAAGTTGAATGACCCTGAAATAGGGTTGCTTCTGGCACTATTTGTATTTGGTATCGGCAAAGCGGCTGTCATGCCGATGCATAAATGGCTACCCGCCGCTATGGTAGCCCCCACCCCAGTGAGTGCCTTACTACATGCCGTTGCAGTAGTTAAAGCTGGTGTTTTTGCTATCACTAAGATAATCATTTATATATTTGGGATTGAATATCTATTTGAATCACCCAGCTCAGAATGGCTTTTATATGTTGCGGCTTTTACCATCATTGTTGCTAGTCTTGTTGCAATGCGCCAAACCAACATCAAACGCCTACTAGCCTACTCCACTATTGCCCAGTTATCTTATGTAGTCATGGCCTCAGCCATTCTCAAACCACTCGCAGAGGTTGGCGCCGCCTTACATATGGTCGCTCATGCTTTTGGTAAAATCACATTGTTCTTTGCTGCTGGCGCAATTTATGTTGCCTCTAAAAAGACCGAAATCCATCAATTACGTGGTATTGGTAGGCGTATGCCATGGACAATGGCGGCGTTTACAATTGGTGCATTGAGTATGATTGGTGTCCCTCCCACTGCGGGGTTCGTCTCCAAATGGTACATTTTAGCCGGAGCTTTCGAAGCTAACAATCTAGTAGCAGTGTTCACTATCATTGCCAGTACCGTTCTTAATGCCGCTTACTTTTTGCCGATTTTATACCTAGTTTGGTTTGAACGAGAAAAAGAAGGTGATAAGAAGCACGGCGAAGCACCGTTTTTAGCTGTGCTGGCATTGTGTGTGACCGCCATACTGACACTCGCTTTCTTTTTGTTTAACGATCCAGTAATTAAATTGGCAAGCCAAGTAGTTAAGGGGCTCGGTTAAAATGAATGACGAAAAACAATTGCACTGGTTAGTACGGCCGTCAACGATTCGTAAGCTCTGGATTGGTTTCAGTGTTGTACTGACTTTGGTGGTACTTGCGCAGACGGTCATATACGTTAAAGGTTATTTTGGCTTTGATGGCTGGTTTGGGTTCGGCGCACTTTATGGATTTGTCAGTTGTCTGGTGATGGTACTAGTAGCAAAATTATTAGGTTTGCTTCTAAAACGTCCACAGAATTATTATGACGAACCAGAGCAAATAGAAACCTCAGCGCCTAGTCATGACAAGGTAAAGGAGAATAGCAATGGGGTTTGAATTTTTCTCTCCAGCATTTATCCTGCTAATTGCTGCTGTACTGATATGTTTGGTTAAATGGCACGCACGAACAGCGGTCCTATTAATCGCCCCAATTATTACCCTGTTGGCCATATGGCAGATCCCTGACGGAGTTCAGAGTACGGTAAAATTTCTTTCATACAACATTGAACCTGTCGAAGGTAGTCCGCTAAGACGATTGTTTGCGACTATTTTTGCGATCATGGTCTTTGTAGGAGGTCTGTTTTCTTTTCGTATAGCACGTTGGTATGAGCTTGCCGCAGCCTTTACATACGCTGCAGGTGCTATAGGAGTCTGTTTTGCCGGCGATCTTATTACCATGTTCGTCTACTGGGAACTAATGGCGATATTCTCTACTATTGTGGTGTGGTGTGGTGGTACACCCGGTTCACGCGCAGCTGGAATACGTTATGCCATTATGCATTTTCTCGGTGGCGTAATACTTAAAGTTGGCATTGTAGGTGTCGTACTTGAGACTGGTTCTATCCAAATCCAACCTATGCTAGCAACAAATTTCAGTACATGGATGATACTTATTGGCATATTGATAAACGCCGCGGCACCACCAGTGTCAGCTTGGCTAGCCGATGCATACCCAGAAGCCACACCCACGGGTTCAGTATTTTTGTCGGCATTTACAACTAAAACAGCTGTACTGGCACTGATATTATTATTCCCAGGCGAATCAGTGCTGATTGGCATTGGTCTATTTATGGTTATGTACGGTATTATTTTCGCATTATTGGAAAATGATGTACGTCGTATCCTTTCCTACTCCGTGGTTAACCAAGTCGGTTTTATGGTTGTTGCCGTAGGTATTGGTACCGAAATGGCGCTTAATGGGGCTACGGCTCATGCTTTTGCACATATTATATATAAAGCGCTACTGTTTATGAGTGCTGGGGTTGTTATATACCGCACTGGGAAAAATAAATGTATGGAGCTGGGTGGTCTATTTCGCACCATGCCACTTACCTGCGTTTGCGGTATTATTGGCGCGTTAGCGATTTCAAGTTTTCCACTGACTTCAGGCTTTACGACAAAAAGCATGATCTCCCAGGCCGCTGTCGATGGGGATTTAGTGTGGGTTTACATGGCATTAACCGCCGCGTCGGCCGGTGTATTCCTTCATGCTGGCATCAAATTTCCATGGTTTGTGTTTTTCCAAAAAGACTCAGGTTTAAGGCCAAAAGATGCGCCATGGAATATGGGGTTGGCGATGATCATTTTTGCCAGCTTATGCATTTTACTGGGTGTATTCCCTGAAATGCTTTATTCCCTATTACCCTACCCTGTTGACTACCAACCGTACTCTATTGGTAAAGTGCTATTCTACCTGCAGTTACTGCTATTTTCAGGTTTGGCTTTCTTCGTATTATTACCACTAATGAAACGTACCATGACAATTAGCCTCGACACAGATTGGCTTTGGCGACGTGCGGCATTTTCATTGGTTAAGTTGATCGAACGAGCACTTAGCTCACTAGGTGACGTGGTTACGCAACAACGAGACCGCTTGCAGAAATTCTTACAACGTATGGCAGTGCGTTATCTAGGCCAACCGCATACAGCAGATAGCCAAGAGCGCGGCGTGTTCGCGCGCTCTTGGCCCGTGGGGACTACTGTGCTATGGATCGCTGGGTTGCTATCAGCCTACGTGTTGTTGTACTACCTTTAGCTTCACTGGGAACAAATTTTTCACTTGACTCCATTTGGCATAGTAATACCAATCTCATTAAATATCTGGTCAGTTCAGATTCTGACGGGTTTCAAAGTCCTTTATGCTTCGTTAGATGCTTTCAAAATACGACGGCATGGTCTATTTTTTCCATAAAAAATAAGACATTACCACCATCCATGGCGGTCAGATGCTGGAGGTAGAGTAACGCAGGAGCTTGTTACCGAGGATCACTATTCGCTTCAATCATCTGCCTTGCCTACAGCTCTTTGAACTCCCGCTGAAAGATCACATATTTAATAGGATTGGTATAATTTTTCAGATCAGATAGTGACGCTTACAGGCGTTGAAGATAGGTATTGTGAGGGCTGAAGGCTAGGGTTTGTTGATCTTTGCTGGTTAAATTTCGTTCGAGATAAAAACGTTTTAATCGAGGCGAGCGGATTGCTGCCTAGCAATCTAAGCACCACTTGATTTACAAAGAATCGCTCAACAAAGAGTAAAACGTTTTTAGCCGAACCCTTCGGGCAGCCTTTGTTGGTCATTTTTACTGCGTTATCGACTTTTTATGTAGAATAACTACACAACAAAGTCTCTGCCGCGCAGTTATAAATGTGAGTAATGACCAACAATTCGCTGCAAAAACAACCTTGAAAGATCAACAGGCCCTACGGTTAAACATGCCATTACTAACATTTCTGTGTTTTCATAAAAAAACTTAGGCGGAGTTTTAGCACAAATCAATTTATAACAGTACAAATAAATATAACACTCTATGGGAAAGTTTTATGGTGCTGAAACGTAGAAAATATGCCATTTTCTAGCGACTCCCTCAAAATGAACTAGCCACTTATATCCACTTTACCTTTGGTACTAACCTTACCTTATAAGCTAAGTAAGGTTAGCCATTTTTTAGATTCATTCTTGTAAATTAATTGATATTGAAACCAATCCCATTGCTAGCATGAGTAAATTTATGGCCAACTGTTGTAAGTAATGATGGAGACTGTTGCCGAAATGGCTGGGACTCCGAGAGGGGTAACGTCCCTTTTGATCTGTACAATAAATGTAGCAAGGGCAAAGACGTTAATGGTCGTAGGCTATAAACAATAAATAGCGGCTACTGCCTGAGAGATGATTAACTCAACTGATTAACTAACCTTATCGACTCTATTTATTGGCTAAACTGATTAACTTTATTCAACAAACGCATAAATTCATCTTGTTCGCTGTCAGTTAATGCGCCTAAAAAGTGTTGATTAACCCACTCGGCTTCATGAATTAAGTCTTGCTCTAAGGCTTTACCATTATCAGTTAAAAATATTTGAAATGCGCGGCGGTTGTCCGCTTCTTGATGACGGGTTATGAATCCTTGTACTTGTAAATTGTCCAGTAAACGGGTCATGGTGTAATTAGCTACATCACAGCGTTTAGATAATTCAGTCTGGCTCAAGCCCTCCTCTTGCCACAAGGTGAATAGCACAGGCCAAAGTTTACCGTCGAGCTCGTAGCGCTTTAAGCGCGAATCAAGCTCTTGCTGCAAAGCAATATTAAGATGGGAAATTAGGTAACTTAAACTTTCAAAACGTTCCAAATGATACCTCCTACATCGTCATCCGTATGATTACTTCCGGTTATAGAATTTGCTGACATATAAGGCCAAAGCATCGATACCAAAGTTAAACACACCTGAACATGAATTAGATTACCATCTCTATACGTTAATAGAAGCTATTTTAGTCAAAAGATAAGTACTCGTTAATGTAACGGTAGTAACAGGATCGACTTAATTTCCCCACCAAGCCTCGTACTAAAGGCACGTAAATGCCATCGTCTGTGACGATAATATCCGCGATATTAATCGCGGGAAGTTGCGTACCTATGCTCGGGGTGAATACCAGCTTAACATTTGAATGTGTATCTTTAGATAAACCATGATAATCCACTAGTAATAATGGATATGCTTCAACGGTGACTTTGACCTTTTCAACGGGTGTAATTAAATAATACTCGTCATCGATACAGTTCAAAATACGACTAAACAAGGCCGCAAACTTTGCAGGCAACGGACTGTCTAGATACAACCAATCACCGTTGGCTTGAATATGAAACAGCACATCATCACTGCAAAGCGCCACACCATCAGGTTGAGTGAATGTACTTAATGCTGCTGTTTCATCTGTCATTATGCTATATCCTTATCCCAGTAACTTAAGCAACGCCTCAATGGGGTGCTGGGGTTTAAAGCCGGAAAAACGTTTTACCTGGCTTCGACAAGAATAGCCCGAAACCAATATTTGACTCTTTTCAGTCATTTTTTCAATACTTGATTGCCAAGACATTTCAAAAAGTTGTTTTGAACGTTCAAGGTTTTCAAGTTCATGGCCATAAGTGCCCGCCATGCCGCAACAACCTAAATTGACACTGTTTAACTTAGCCCCAAAATGACTAAAAATAGCTTTCCACTCATTGGCGGTATTCGGCTTAGCCGTCGATTCGGTGCAATGACTAAACCAAGTGTATTGTGGCGCATCATCTGATAATGCTGACGATCCATTTCGACTCGCAACAACATCTGTTAGCCATTCATTGGCCAACAGCACCTCAAATGGACCACGGTGTTGTCCTAAGGCTTCTTTGTATTCGTCGCGATAACACAATACTAATGCAGGATCTAAGCCCACCATTGGCATTCCGAGTGCATAAACCTGATTCAAAAAGTCTGCGCTATCTTGGGCCGTCTTAGCAAATTTATCTAAAAATCCTTTAATGTGAGTCGGTTTACCATTGGGTTTAAATGGCAGTAATACCGGTTTAAAGCCCAGAGCTTCAATAAGCTGAATAAATCGATAAACCAAACCTGCATCGTAAAAGCTGTTGAATGGATCTTGTACAACTAATACATATTGGCTGCGCTGTGTGTCAGGGATAGCACATAAGGCTTCTAAGTCGTAACCTCGACTCGCATGGCCATCTAAGCGTTGTTTGAGTGTAGGTACAGACAACTTTGGCGCATCCACATACCCAATGGCTTTTTTAATCACCCATTTGCTGACTGGGTTTTGCGAAGCAAAATTGGTTAATTTAGGCATCGCAGCCATCAGTGGTAGCGAGTCTTCGATACCTGCAACAAGATAGTCTTTAGCTGGACGTAAGTAGCGTTTGTAATAAATATTGAAGAACTGCGCCCTAAATTTAGGCACATCAACTTTAACAGGACATTGACCAGAACACGCTTTACAGGCTAAACATCCTTTAAGCGACTCCATCACCTCATGAGAATAATCATAATCTCGTTGATTATTTATGGTGTTTTGAGTGCGTTGCATCCAACCAAAGGGTTTTGACTTTGCTAACTCGTCAACATCGACACCTTCGGCTTCAAGTAAACGCAACCATTCACGCATTAACCCTGCTCGGCCCTTTGGCGACTGAACTCTGTCACCTGTAACTTTAAATGATGGGCACATAGGCGAGTAACTGCTGTAGTTAAAACACAGTCCATTACCGTTACAGTTCATAACATCAGGAAAAGCTTCGCGGGTTTGCAGCGGAATTTGTCTGTCGAAACTGCCGCGCTTGGCACTGTCGACATTAAATATCAATGGACCCGATTGAGGCGGGGCGACTAATTTACCTGGATTTAAGCGGTTATCTGGGTCAAATAAGCCTTTAATTTGCTCGAGCACACCATAAAGTTCATCACCAAACACCGCAGGGCCGTATTCACCACGCACCCCTTTTCCGTGTTCACCCCACATTAAACCACCATATTTAAGCGTTAATGCGGCGACTTGATCAGATATCACCTTCAGCAATTTTTCGTCGGCAACATCACACATATCTAATGCTGGTCGAACATGTAACACTCCAGCATCTACATGACCAAACATGCCATATTGCAAATTATGGCTATCAAGCAGCGCACGAAACGCCATAATATAGTCGGCTAAGTTTTCTGGAGGTACGGCAGTATCTTCAGCAAATGCGAGTGGTTTCCGAGTTCCTTTTGTGGCACCTAATAAGCCAACAGCTTTTTTACGCATCGCATAAATACTGTCAATATCACTTCTGTCACTAATAATTTGAAAGCCCACTAAACCGAACTGTTGTTGGGTAAGTTGTCCTGTCAGCATCTCTTCTAACAGCGACACTTTATGCTTAACAACATCATCTTCACCTGCAAACTCAACCATATTAAGGCCTTCTATGGTCTTATTAGGTACAGCCTTAATTTGATCGGCTACTGAATGCCAAATAATATCTTCGCGGGCAAGATTAAGTACTTTTGAGTCAACCGTTTCAACTACGGTAGCGTTGGCCTGTACTAATGATGGCGCATGGCGTAATGCTGATTCAAATGAATCATATTTGATATTGACCATGATGCGGGTTTTAGGCAATGGCGTGAGGTTTAGCTTAGTTTCGGTGATGATGGCAAGCGTGCCTTCGGAGCCAGCTAAAATACGCGATAAATCAAATTGACTTAAGTCATCATTCCACACATGTTTTAAATCATAACCGGTTAAAAATCGATTTAGCTTTGGAAAACGTTCAATAATAGTGTCACGCTTAACGCGACAAACTTCAGCAACTTGGTTGGCAATATTATTCCCCAGAGTGTTGGCGCCAAAGGGAGAGCGTTCAAGTTTATCGTGTTCTATTGGTGTGGTAGTTAATACGCTACCATCAATCAGCACACTGGTTATACCTAATACGTGGTCGGAAGTTTTACCGTACACCAATGAGCCCGCACCCGAGGCGTCGGTGTTCACCATGCCACCGATAGTGGCTCTATTTGAAGTAGAAAGATCTGGACTAAAAAACAACCCATGCGGACGTAAAGCATCATTTAAGGCATCTTTAATCACACCCGCTTGTACCCTTGCCCAGCCTTCTTCAGCATTAATTTCGAGCACTTTATTTAAATGACGAGACACATCCAAAATTAATCCATGGGTAAGTGACTGGCCATTGGTCCCCGTTCCGCCGCCGCGAGCACTAAAAGTCACTTGTTTGTATTTGGGTTGTGCAGCTAACGACAACACTAGTTCTACATCTTGTTGATGTAGAGGATATATTACCGCTTGAGGTAAAAATTGATACACCGAATTATCGGTTGCCTGAATAAGCCGCGCACTGTAACGCTTGTCTATTTCTCCTTCAAACTCGCTTTGCTCAAGCGCGTCAAGATACTCAAGATAGATAGGTTCTAATGTTTGTTTATGTGATAGCAAAGGTAACATAGAGGACTTATTATTTATTGGCATATTGCAGCCATTATAAACAAAAAAAAGCCGCTAAAAAGCGGCTTTTCTAACAACTTGATAAAATTGCAAGTTAGATCTTAAATCAACTTGCAATTTTGACACTTATTTACGCATGTGCTTCAGCTAAATATAACCAAGTGTCAATCACGGTATCAGGATTAAGTGATACAGAATCAATACCTTGTTCAACTAACCATGCAGCAAAATCAGCGTGATCTGACGGACCTTGGCCGCAAATACCGACATATGCACCTTTTGCTTTAGCCGCTTTAATCGCCATAGCTAATAGCGCTTTAACCGCATCATTGCGCTCATCAAACAAGTGACTGATGATCCCAGAGTCACGATCAAGCCCTAATGTTAACTGAGTTAAATCATTTGAACCGATAGAGAAACCATCAAAATGCTCAAGAAACTCATCAGCTAATAATGCGTTAGAAGGTAATTCACACATCATAATAACGCGTAAACCATCTTTACCACGCTCTAAGCCTTGTTCTTTAAGTAACTCAATAACTTGAGATGCTTCACTAACCGTACGAACAAATGGAATCATCACTTCAACGTTAGTTAAGCCCATTTCGTTTCGAACCCGTTTTATTGCTTCACATTCAAGCGCGAAACAATCGCGGAATGATTCAGAAATATAACGACTCGCACCGCGGAAGCCCAACATTGGGTTTTCTTCTTCTGGTTCGTAACGGTCACCACCAACTAAGTTGGCGTACTCGTTAGACTTAAAGTCTGACATTCGTACAATCACTTTCTTCGGATAGAAAGCCGACGCGATAGTGGCAATACCTTCTACTAAACGAGCTACATAAAATTCAACAGGCGAGTCATAACCCGCAATCATTTCATTAATTTCTGTTTGTAATTCGGCCGTTTGGTCGTTGAAATCAAGTAATGCTTTAGGGTGAATACCAATCATGCGGTTAATGATGAACTCTAAACGCGCTAAACCGACACCTTCATTAGGTAAACGGGCAAAATCAAAGGCGCGATCGGGGTTACCCACGTTCATCATAATTTTCATTGGTAACGACGGTAAGGTATCTACACGGTTGGTTACGACTTCAAACTCTTGTTTACCCGCATAAATAAGGCCAGTATCACCTTCAGCACAAGAAACTGTTACAGTATCTCCGTGTTTAATGCGGTCAGTAACATCACCACAACCGACTACGGCTGGTACACCTAATTCACGAGCGATAATTGCAGCATGACAAGTACGTCCACCACGATTGGTGACAATCGCACTAGCACGTTTCATGATAGGTTCCCAATCAGGGTCTGTCATGTCAGTCACTAACACGTCACCAGGTTTAATTTGGTCCATGTCTTCAATTGAAGCTAATACCTTCGCGACGCCTGTACCAACTTTATGACCAATTGCACGACCTTCTGCAATGACATCGCCTTTGGTTTTTAAATGATAACGCTCAATTAGCTGCACATCTTCACGGCTACGAACTGTTTCAGGTCGCGCTTGAACAATATATAGCTTACCGTCATTACCATCTTTAGCCCATTCGATATCCATCGCACGGCCATAATGTTGTTCAATGATCACCGCTTGCTTAGCCAGTTCCATCACTTCTTCATCATTAATTGAAAATAGACGGCGTTGTTCTGCGACCACATCTTCAATTTTAACTTGCTTGCCGTGTGAGTCATCATCAGAGTAAACCATCTGAATTAACTTACTGCCGATATTTCGGCGAACAACCGCTTTATGACCTTGTGCCAAAATTGGCTTGTGCACATAGAATTCGTCAGGGTTAACCGCACCTTGTACTACCATTTCACCTAAACCAAAAGATGAAGTAATAAACACAACGTCATTATTCCCTGATTCAGTGTCCATAGTGAACATCACACCAGAAGCCGCTTTGTCTGAACGTACCATACGTTGTATGCCAGCAGATAAAGCTACACCTTGATGTTCATAACCCTGGTGAACACGATAAGAAATTGCACGATCATTAAATAATGATGCATAAACATGCTTAATCGCTAGCATGACGGCATCATAGCCTTTAACGTTTAAGAATGTTTCTTGTTGACCTGCAAAAGACGCATCAGGCATATCTTCTGCAGTAGCAGATGAACGCACTGCAAATGATGCATCTTTTGTTTCACTAGATAATTGTTCATACGCTTCACGAATGGCAACTTCTAATGCTGGCTGAAATGGGGTATCAATAACCCATTGTCTGATCTGAGCACCTACTTTTGCCAGTTCATTGACATCATCAACATCCAATGTATCCAGAACGTCACTAATCTTCTGGTTAACTCCACTTTGTTCAAGGAACTCATTGAACGCATGAGAGGTCGTAGCAAAACCGCCAGGAACTTGAACTCCTGCATTAGCCAGATTGCTGATCATCTCACCAAGGGATGCGTTTTTTCCGCCAACCTTGTTTACATCACCCATGCCTAATTCTTGATACCAGAGTACGTATTGCTGCACAGTTTTATCTCCGCAAGTTTTTATTTCAGTGGCCACTTCACACGAGGGCAAGAGCATCTTACACTCCCATACAAGACGCGTAAATCTATAATTTTATTTGTAATTTTATTACTACAAGAGGTCAGAATGACACCAAAAGTATTCTATATTTCAGATGGGACAGCGATCACGGCAGAGGTTTTTGGTCATGCAGTGCTTTCGCAATTTCCTATAGAATTTGAAGCACTTACGATTCCATTCGTTGAAACTGTTCAACGAGCGGCAAAAGTTAAGCAACAAATAAATGATTGTTTTATTACAACAGGCGAAAGACCACTCGTGTTCCACTCGATCATTAATCCTGAAATCCGCAATGTGATTTTTTCGAGCGAATGTGTTGATTACGATTTTTTGAACACCTTTGTTGCGCCACTCGAACAACACTTAGGAGTACAAGCCAAGCCTTTATTACATCGAACCCACGGTAAAAGTAACCATGGTTATGAAACACGCATCGATGCCATTAACTACACCATGGAAAATGATGATGGCCAAACCATGAAGCATATGGATAAAGCCGATATTATCCTGTTAGGTGTTTCCCGTTGCGGTAAAACCCCATCTAGCCTATATCTCTCAATGCAATTTGGTATAAAGGCCGCAAACTATCCATTTACTGAAGATGACATGGATAATCTTAAGTTGCCCGAAGCATTAAAACGCAATAAATCAAAATTATTTGGTTTAACAATTGACCCACATCGCTTACATGAAATTCGCCAAAGTCGCATGGAAAATAGCCGTTATTCATCACTAAGACAATGCCGTTTAGAAGTAAAAGAAGTCGAGATGATGTACAAAAAAGAACGCATTCCGTTTGTGAATACGACCAACCATTCCGTTGAAGAAATCGCCACAAAAATTATCGACATGACAGGTTTAGAACGTCATATGTTCTGATAGTAAAACAATAAAATTTTGCTTATTAAGTGCAAAAAAATGCTTGGAGACGGACTCAACCCGAGTTGATTCGTCTTTATCATTTACTACAATCTGTTTTTTAACCGTCACAATACAAGGCTAAGCCTCGCATCTTGAACTTCTTTGGGTATATAATCCCGAGCAATATGATGCAAATGCATCTCACGATTTCTCGGTAATATGCATGACTATTAAAACAGATGAACTCAGAACAACCTTATTAAGCAAAGTTATTTCTCCTGCTCAGTTGGCTTCAGAATACCCATTAACCCAAGATGCTGCCGATTATCTTGTTGCCCAGCGCCATGAAGTTGAATCCATTATCGCAGGTAAAGACCAACGGTTATTGGTTATTGTAGGCCCTTGTTCAATCCACGATACTAAAGCAGCATTAGATTACGCAAACCGCCTGTCAGTCCTGCACCATGAGTTAAAAGATGACTTATGTATTTTAATGAGGGTATATTTTGAAAAGCCTCGTACGATTGTAGGTTGGAAGGGGTTAATTTCCGATCCTGATTTAGATGGTAGTTTCAGCCCAAACAAAGGTTTACGTATGGCACGTGAACTGCTGCAACAAATTACCGAATTAAAATTACCTATCGCCACAGAGTTTTTAGACATGGTGAATGGCCAATATATTGCCGACTTAATTACTTGGGGAGCAATTGGTGCACGTACCACAGAAAGCCAAATACACCGCGAGATGGCCTCAGCCCTTTCATGCCCTGTAGGCTTTAAAAATGGCACCGACGGAAATATCAATATCGCAGTTGATGCAGTGCGCGCCGCTCAAGCACCACATATTTTTTATTCGCCAGATAAAGATGGCGCAATGGCTGTTTACCGTACTCATGGCAACCCATTTGGTCACATTATTTTACGTGGTGGAAAAACACCAAATTATTCAGCAGACGATATTGAAGTTGCGCGTGCACAGCTTGAGAAAGTGGGTGTAACTCAGCGCATGGTGGTTGACTTTAGCCACGGCAATAGCGAAAAACAGCATAAAAACCAACTCAATGTTGCCGATAGCATTATGGAGCAACTGCGTAATGGTAGTACCGCTATTGCCGGTATTATGGCTGAGAGCTTTATGATTGAAGGCAATCAAAAAGTCATCAATGGCGAGCCTCTTGTTTATGGTCAAAGTATTACCGATGCATGTTTACATTGGCAAGACTCAGAAAAACTACTTCGTGATTTAGCCCAAGCCGCTAAACAACGTAAAGCGTTACTTGCCAAATAACAAAAAAGCAGAATACACCAAGAATAATGCCAGTCTTTTTGACTGGCATTATTCTTTGAACAAAAGACAACTCGATAAATGCCAAGACAACAAAGTATTATACCAATCCCATTAAATATCAGGTCAGTTCAGAGTCTCTCAGGTTTTTCAATTCAAGGCACATTGATGTAGAAATGGTTGTTCCCTTTTAAATCGATGTAACACAGAAGTGGCATACCTGAGAGACTCCATTCTGGCGGGGTTCAAAGTCCTTTATGCTTCGTTAGATGCTTTCAAAATACGACGGCATGGTCTATTTTTTTCCATAAAAAATAACACATTCCCACCATCCATGGCGGTAAGATGCTGGAGGTAGAGTAACACAGGAGCTTGTTACCGATAATCACTATTCGCTTCAATCATCTGCCTTGCCTACAGCACTTTGAACTCCCGCTGAAAGATCACATATTTAATAGGATTGGTATTATTCCGACTTATAAGCCAATAAGGATAGCTGTGCAAGCTCGGCAAATTGGTGTTCGATTGTCATAAAACTATCGACTAAAGCAGGATCAAAATGACTACCGCGTCCATCTAAAATTATTTTTTTGGCTTCTTCATGTGAAAAAGGCCTTTTGTAACAACGAGGCGATGTTAACGCATCATACACATCAACCAAGGCCACAATCCTGGCCGATAAAGGAATTAGGTCTCCTTTTAACCCAAGAGGATAGCCACTGCCGTCCCATTTTTCATGATGTCCACCAGCAATATCCTTTCCCATTAGTAAAAATTCACATTGCGGTGCATAAGACAATAAACTGTCTAACACTTTTGCACCAATAACCGGATGTGCCTTAATCTGTTCAAATTCTTCTGGCGTTAGCCTACCAGGCTTCAACAAAATATTATCCGCGATACCCACTTTACCAATATCATGCAAAATAGAAGACAAACTGATTTCTTGAATAAATGCTTCTGTCAACTCTTCAGGAACATGCTCTTCAGTTAGCCTTTGCCTAGCTAACATATTGGCATATTGCTGCATCCTAATAAGGTGTGCACCAGTATCGTTATCTCTATATTCAGCGAGTTTAGCAAGCCCGATGACTGTTGCTTGGCGAGAAGCTAGAGTCGATTGCAAAGAATGACTCAGCTTACCTAATAAATACGACGTTGATTGGGTAACGATGGCACTGGTGACGATAAAATTAATCACGATTACATACCAAATCAAGGTTGAAAAACCACTAATTTCTGGCCAATCAAGTAATTGATATTCATATCCAACACCGATAAAGATTAAACAAACACCGTTAACAATCTGAGCCCATAATGCCGACTGATTACTCAGTAAAATACTGACCAAAGGTGGAAAGGCAAATAACCAAAAAAAACCGGCTCCAGATGGTCCAATAGTCACTAAAAATGCGACACCGATAAAAAATGCCAAATAGCAACCAATATAATATCGAACCCTATCACTCATCTTTGGATAAAATAAAATCATCAATAAAACACCATAGGCAATGGTATCAAATACCGCCATGAACCATATTTCCATGACAATACATAAATAGACACTGGTAATATAAACAGGAATGCATAACAGTGCTAACACACTAAAGAGTCGCATAAAAATAACTCGACGCCATAAAGGCAACGCATTATCAGGATCATGCTGAATGATTTGGTCAGACAATGTTGAAGTCATAACGTTTCCTGTAATTTATTAATAATCCCTAACAATGGCGTTCATTTTTCATCTGTTGTATAAAAAGAAAAAAATAAATACCAATAATGTGTTACTTCAAGTTTATAAGTATCGTTGTATAAGGCTGAACTAGCAAAATATGCATTAAAAATAATCCATAAAGCCTAGGGCTTGTTGATCTTTCAAGGTTGTTTTTGCAGCGAATTGTTGGTCATTAGTTAAACATGAGCTATAAGACAGAAACTTTATAGTGTAGTTGTTATACATTAAAAGCCGATAACGCAGTAGAAATGACCAACAAACGCTGCACGAAAGCTTCGGCTAAAAAATTTAACCAGCAAAAATCAACAGGTCCTAGATAAACCTATCTATATAGTATGATAATCGTCTATTAAATTTAGCGAGTAACATTAACACAGGCATTGTAAGCAAATAGTTTATAGTTTGTTTATCTGTTGTCACTATTGCTCAAAACCTAAGCAGCATCAATAAGGAATAATAAAATGGTGAGCAATTAGCTCTTTTTTGAGTTTTATAGAATTCATTTATAATAGGCAAATTTTTACCACAAACCCATATAAAATAAGGATATTATATGAAAACCAATCCCCCCATTATTACACAAGGCTTAAATAAAAGTACGGTTATTGCAGGTTTATTATTAGCGATAGGATTGGGTGTATTAGGACTATTATTAAAACAAGCAATCGTTGAATATAAATTACTCGACCGAAGTGTTATCGTAAAAGGTCTTGCTGAAAACGAATATTCTGCCGATATTGTCATTTGGCCTATTCAATTCACAGCAGCGAATAATAATCTTGATGAACTTTATAAACAGCTGGAAACACACAACAATCAAGTAATGGCATTTTTAAAAAAGCAAAATATTAACCAGAAAGAAATTACACTTACTGCACCTACCATTACCGATAAACTCGCGCAGCAATATGGTGGCAATCAACCGGCAGAATTGCGTTACACCGCTTCACAAACTATCACGGTATATTCTAATCAAATCGATAAAGTGCGTAGTGTAATGCCACGCTTAACAGAACTAGGAAAAATGGGTATTGTCTTTTCACAAAACAACTACGATGCTAAAGTTGACTATATTTTCAGTCGTTTAAATGATGTTAAACCCAAAATGATTGAAGAGTCCACCACTAATGCTCGCCTCGTTGCAGAGAAATTTGCTAAAGACTCTCAAAGTCGACTCGGTAAAATAAAAAAAGCTTCTCAGGGCCAATTTAGCATTAGTGATCGTGACAAAAATACCCCATACATTAAACAAGTACGAGTTGTATCTACCATCGAATATTATCTAGCGGATTAACAAAATGAACAAAACAAGCAAAATGCTTTTACCGTTAATGGCCTTATTTAGCTCCTTGGCCATGGCGAAAACCAACAATATAGATGCGCATTCAATCGAACAATCATCTAACACAAAGGTTTTTTATTTGGTTCGTCACACAGAAAAACTCGAAGGTAAAAACCCAAGTTTAACCGCTCAAGGCCAACTAAGAGCGATTCGCCTAGCGAGAATTTTATCAAGTACTCCGGTCACCAAGGTTTACACTACTGGTTATAATCGAACTCGAGAAACCGCACTGGTAGTCTCTCAAGATCAGCACATTGAACCAAGCATATATGATCCCCATGATATGGATGCCTTTGCAACATTATTACTCAAACAACAAGGGCACATTTTAGTTGTTGGTCACAGTAATACCACAACCGAATTGGTCGAAATACTCGGTGGAGATAAACAACTTGCAATTGATGATGCAACCGAATTTGACCGTCTTTATATCATCACCGTTGACGGAAGCAACCAAATGGTGTCAACCGTGTTACTACATTATTAATTTTAACCGGACGCGTAGATAAACCCGGTGAGAACTATATTAAACGATTTGTTTGTATCATTACCGGGTTTAATATTAACGATATAGCCATCCGAAGTACGGTCAACAACCCTCTAACATTAACGGCATAAAAGCAAAGTGTGACAGTCAGGTATATTGACAACGGAATGTAAGCACTATCGTTTTAAGGCAAAGAATTCGACACTTGTTATCCCTTTACAGTACAATGCGCGGCGTTTTCGCGTTATTCATTGTTGATTTACATAACATTAGGTAGTTGTATGTCCCTTGCTCTAAATCCAGCACAAACCCAAACCGATTTCCCTGATGACATAACTGCACGTATTGCTCAATCAGAAGCACGAGTTATCAAAGCCATTTTCCCTTCTAATACTAATCACCATAACACCTTATTTGGCGGCGATGCGTTAGCATGGATGGACGAAACAGCATTTATTGCCGCAACGCGTTTTTGTCGTAAGTCATTAGTCACGGTCAGTTCTGATCGAATTGATTTTAAAAAAGCGATACCAGCCGGCAGCTTAGCTGAGCTGATAGCCAATGTTATCTATGTTGGTAATACATCGTTAAAAGTTGAAGTTAATATATATGTCGAAGACATGTACAAAGACCACCGGGAACATGCCATACGTGGAGTGTTTACATTTGTCGCAGTAGATGAAGAAAGAAATCCTACACAAGTATGGCCACACGGCTAATTTTCATTCAGTCTGAATGCTGTCAAATGGCTGCATCACAATTCACCCAGTTAGACTAAAGTCGAATGCTTTACGATTTTTATTAAAAATCAATCACAATGTGACATAAAGCAATAGAACACTTAATCACTTTTCTGTTACATTGAATGAATCTTCACGTGCAACATAGAATAAAAAACGCCATGAAGCTCGAAAATTTAAACATTATTATTGCTGACGACCATCCATTATTCCGTAATGCCTTAAGACAAGCATTGAGTAATACCTTTGAAAAAACACAATGGTTTGAGGCGGACAGTGCTGAAGCCCTACAGCATGTATTAGATCAAAAAGAAATTCTTTTTGATCTAATACTACTTGACCTACAAATGCCTGGTTCTCACGGTTACTCCACGCTTATTCATCTGCGAACGCATTACCCAGATATTCCCGTCGTGGTGATTTCAGCACACGAAGACATCAATACCATTAGCCGGGCTGTCCATTATGGCAGTAGTGGTTTTATCCCTAAATCCGCTTCAATGGAAGCTTTAGGTGAGGCATTAAATGCGGTGTTATATGGCGATATTTGGTTACCTAAAGGGACTCAAATTATCCCTATTTCGGATGATCCGACTGATCAGATGGCCAGCCGTTTGACGGATTTAACTCCGCAACAGTACCGAGTATTACAAATGTTCGCAGAAGGATTGCTCAACAAACAAATAGCGTATGATTTTGGGGTTTCAGAAGCGACCATCAAAGCACACGCTACCGCGATATTTCGTAAACTTGGAGTCCGCAATCGAACTCAAGCCGTGATAGCACTCCAGCAATTAGAAATGGAAAAAGTCGATTTATCTTAATGCACAATACTATACCGCTTGCACAATTGCCTTTTTCTCAGGCTTGTGAAAATAACAAATCTGCAATTCTGTTACAGTTAAAAAAATGGTTTGTTAACACAACACACGTATTAGAAATTGGTAGTGGAACAGGACAACACAGTGTTTTTTTTGCTGAACACCTTACATATCTTCGCTGGCAACCCAGCGATCAGGCTAGGTATTTACCGTCATTACAAGCTAGGTTAAATCACTCCCCTTTAGCCAATTTAGCCACTGCAGTTGAACTTGATGTCAGTACAATCTGGCCAATTTTTTCATCAGATATTGATGCAATATACAGTGCGAATACGTTGCACATCATGAGTAAAGCCCTCGTAGAATCCTTTTTTGAAAGCTGCGGTCTGCATTTAGCTAATCATGGATGCCTAGCCATATATGGCCCATTTAATTATTCAGGAAAATTCACTAGCGAAAGTAACCAACAGTTTGATAACTGGTTAAAACAGCAAAACCCACTCAGTGGGATCCGTGATATTGAATGGATCAATACATTGGCACAACAACAAGGGTTAACGCTGAAAGACGATATTGCGATGCCTGCTAACAATCGTATGTTGTGTTTTACGCCTCAATAAAATCAGCTAACAATATCTAGCATTATCTTCTATTAAAAATACGCTAAGCTATTCACTTTTTGAATCAGTGCATTTTATGATAAATACAAGGACACACACGATGGGCTCTGTCACCACCCAAAAACACCCTAATGGTCTTGAATATGTCAAGGTTGATACCGAGCTATGCCAAGCAAGAATTTTTATGCAAGGAGCCCAAATAGATCAATTTACACCAACTGGAAAACCGCCTCTACTCTGGGTATCGTCTGCGGATGATTATCAACCTGGAAATGGAATTCGTGGCGGTATCCCAGTTTGCTGGCCTTGGTTTGGTACACATATACACCCTGAATATCCACAACATGGTTTTGCACGCAATAAAATCTGGTCACTCGAAACGGTTAAAATGCGTAATCAAGTTGTTGATTTGGTATTCACTTTGCCTCAGAGTGAAATAGAACAACAATATTGGCCGCACAATACCCAAGTGAAAGTATTGTTTACCTTAGGGGACACCCTATCTGTGAGCATAGTGAACACCAACCTAGATAATCACGATGTCAGTTTAACCCAAGCGCTTCACAGTTATTTTCCTATTGACGATATTCATCAACTAAACATCAGTGGTTTTAATGGTGCTAAGTACATTGAGTTTGGCCAAGGTCCCATCATTCAACAGGAAGATACGGTTACATTTAATAAAGAAACCGATCGAATATATACCGACTTAAGCACCACCCAAGTGTTACATACTGTTAAAGGTACAATTGAAGTAAGTCGTGAAAATAGTCAATCTGCAGTATTATGGAATCCATGGATAGCTAAATCAGCTCGTTTATCACGTTTTAATAACAACGATTACTTAACCATGGTGTGTTTAGAAGCTGCAAACGTACTTGAGGACAATGTTGTATTAGCGCCTGGTGCAAGCCATACACTCACCACGCATATTGGTTGGATATAAAAATCCCTTCAGGCTGCACGATGGCATGCACAATAACGACATGCCATTTTCTCTGCTTTATCCCAATTCTATTAATTTTGTGACCAATCAAAGTCACTCAGTTTGAGGCATACTGTTGTAATAATAGTTGTTCCCTTATGAAACGGTGCAACAGAAAATAGAAAAACTGAGTGGCTCCTGAAGGGCTGGTTTCTGCACCTCTGGTGCATACTGCTTAATTGTATGTTGACGTGCGATTGCATAGCTGTTGGAAATTGAGCAACGTAGAAGCTGTTACCGAGAACTACTATCTCAACAACCTTATTACTTGTCTAGAAGACGTAGAATTTCCGCTGAATTGACCAGATAATACCAATCCTATTAAATATGTGATCTTTCAGCGGGAGTTCAAAGTGCTGTAGGCAAGGCAGATGATTGAAGCGAATAGTGATCCTCGGTAACAAGCTCCTGCGTTACTCTACCTCCAGCATCTG
>NZ_JBSQBN010000029.1:0-40966 GCF_053850585.1 Shewanella sp. A22 | reverse complement strand
AAATAACACATTCCCACCATCCATGGCGGTCAGATGCTGGAGGTAGAGTAACGCAGGAGCTTGTTACCGAGGATCACTATTCGCTTCAATCATCTGCCTTGCCTACAGCACTTTGAACTCCCGCTGATAGACCACATATTTAATAGGATTGGTATTAGATTGCTAGGCTGCAATCCTCTCGCATCGATTAAAACGTTTTTATCTCGAACAAAACTTAACCAGCAAAGATCAACAGGCCCTAGTAAATAACCTTAGAACGGGATAAACACAATCTCCTCTAGCCCGCATTGATGTTAAATAATGTCCAGAAACGCACTAATGATTGGATCGTTGGTGCGTTTTTCTTTGCAGCAACAGCCCAACTCAAATGCGGGGATCTCAACTGGTGAGGCTAGGGTTTGTATTCGCTCGCGCACTGGACTGTTATGGATTACCGCATCTGGGCTGATGCCAACGCCACAACCCAGTGCAACCATAGACACAATCGCTTCTTGGCCTGACACTTGTGCGTAAATATTGGGTTTGATGCCCATTTGTTTAAACCACTGATCAATACGTTTTCTACCTGGGCCGTGATCTGGCACGATATAAGGCAGCTTTTCCCAATCAATGTTAGGTTGGCTAACCCATTGCTGGACTTGGCAATGCATGGTCGGCGCGATAACTGAAATGGGGACTTTATCGATAGCGGTGAAATGTAGAGTACTCGGCAATACTTCTGGCAAAGCAATAATGGCAATATCCGCTCGATTTTTTTGAATTTGATTTACCGCATTGGCTGGGTCGCCAGTGGTCAGTTTAATATCGACATTAGGATGCTCACGCCTGAATCGATCTAACAAGGCTGGTAAGTGGCTGTATGCTGCTGTCACAGAACAATATAAATTAAGATTACCGCGTAAAAACTGTTGGTTGGGATCTATTCGACTACGAAGCTGACTCCATTCAGATAACGTTTGCTCGGCAAAACGCTTAAATTCTAAGCCTGCGTGGGTAATGGTGACACTGCGGTTATCGCGTTCAAATAATTTACTACCGACTTCGTCTTCTAAGCGCTGTAACGCGCGGCTCAACGTCGATGGACTTACATGAGATTGTTCTGCTGTTTTGGCAAAGTGTAAACTGTCACACAGGTTTAAGTACCATTTTAGTGAGCGAATATTCATACAAATGCCTTATTGGAGATTAGAATATAATTAAAAACAATTGTGTTGCGTTTAATGCAACATGATATGGCGAATATATCATTTTAAGCAATCATATGCATGCGCTATAGTGATTTCAATCACAACGCTTAAGGTCGCTGACTTATAAGATGTTGAGTCCCCAATTACTAAAATTTATAGGTGGTATCAGATGGCTAACTATTTTAACTCTCTGAATTTACGTCAACAATTAGCTCAATTAGCACAATGCCGCTTTATGGACCGTACCGAATTTGGTGATGGTTGCCAATATATCAAAGATTGGAACATTGTCATTCTAGGTTGTGGCGCGCAGGGTCTTAACCAAGGTTTGAATATGCGTGACTCTGGTTTAACCATTTCTTTTGCTTTGCGTCCACAAGCAATCGCAGAAAAACGTGCATCTTGGCAAAAAGCGACCGATAACGGTTTTAAAGTGGGTACATTTGAAGAACTTATCCCTGCTGCTGATTTAGTGTTAAATCTAACACCAGACAAGCAGCATACTGATGTTGTTAATGCTGTTATGCCATTAATGAAGCAAGGTTCTACCTTATCTTACTCTCATGGTTTTAATATCGTTGAAGAAGGTATGCAAGTTCGTTCAGATATCACTGTCATTATGGTTGCGCCTAAGTGCCCTGGCACTGAGGTTCGTGAAGAATATAAGCGTGGTTTTGGTGTGCCGACTTTGATTGCCGTGCATCCAGAAAATGATCCAAACGGTGATGGATTAGCGATTGCTAAAGCATATGCAAGTGCCACTGGCGGTGACCGTGCAGGTGTATTGTTGTCGTCATTTATTGCTGAAGTTAAGTCTGACTTAATGGGCGAACAAACCATTTTATGTGGCATGTTACAAACGGGTGCCATTTTAGGTTATGAAAAAATGGTCGCTGATGGTGTTGAGCCAGGTTATGCCGGCAAGCTTATTCAGCAAGGTTGGGAAACCGTTACAGAAGCGCTTAAGCACGGCGGCATTACCAACATGATGGATCGCTTGTCAAATCCTGCGAAAATCAAAGCATTTGATATGGCTGAAGAGCTAAAACAAATCCTTAAGCCTTTATTTGAAAAGCACATGGACGATATTATTAGTGGTGAGTTTTCTCGCACGATGATGGAAGACTGGGCCAATGATGACGCTAACTTATTACGTTGGAGAGCAGAAACCAACGAAACAGCATTTGAAAATGCGCCAACGTCATCTGAACATATTGATGAACAAACGTATTTCGATAAGGGTATTTTCTTAGTGGCAATGATCAAAGCCGGCGTTGAATTAGCCTTTGATACCATGGTGGCAGCAGGAATCATTGAAGAGTCGGCTTACTATGAGTCATTACATGAAACCCCTTTGATTGCTAACACTATTGCACGTAAGCGTTTGTATGAAATGAACGTGGTTATTTCGGATACGGCTGAATATGGGTGTTACTTGTTCAATCACGCAGCAGTACCAATGTTACGTGATTATGTTAATGCCATGTCATCTGAATATTTAGGCGCAGGACTTGCTGTTACGTCAAATGGTGTTGATAACCAACGTTTGATTGAAGTGAATGAGCAAATTCGTCATACAGATGTTGAGTTTATCGGTGCAGAGTTACGTGGTTACATGACCGATATGAAAGGTATTGTTGAAGCGAGTTAATGTATTAAATTGAACTGATGTTGTACCTGTTCAGAGTTTTTTGGCTAGAAATCTAGCATCGTTGTCGGACAGGCATCAAACGAAACGCCCCAATGACGGTAATTGGAGCGCGGAAAAAACAAATAGTTAGATTGAGTTTGTTCGTTAAACTCATGTGTTAAGTTTTTTGTTGTTGTTTGCATTGTCTCGGCAGGGAAGCTGAATTTTTTTTACAAAGACGATTTTTTAGTTGTGTTGGGTAAATCTTTTATGGTATTTGTTAGTAATACCGTATTGTTATTTGAACATAACCAAACGAATTAATACTAGAAGCTTAGGATACAGTCTAAAAATGCTAAACCACGCAGCTATGCTCATTCTCGTGATTATTACCGTAGTGATTATTAAGTCACAGCGGGGGTGGCGTTTGGCAACTAGACTGACTTAAGAGTCACACAGATTGCAAAAACCCCCGCTCCGAAAGGACCGGGGGTTTTTTCATTTTAGTGTTAAGCAAAACGGCAACAGCTAGATATCACATTAATAGAGCAAGTAGATACATTGACGAAGTAGAGACAAAATTATGGAAGCAGGACAGAAAATGCGCGGCGCAGATGCAGTAATCAAAGTACTAGCAGCCCATGGTGTAACTACCGTGTTTGGTTATCCTGGTGGTGCCATCATGCCAATTTACGATGCACTCTATGGTGGTCCAGTTGAGCACTTGCTTAGTCGACATGAACAAGGCGCAGCGTTTGCTGCTGTGGGCTATGCTCGTGCCAGTGGCAAAACCGGTGTTTGTTTTGCGACTTCAGGCCCTGGCGCTACAAACTTAATTACGTCATTAGCAGATGCATTATTAGACTCTGTTCCACTTGTTGCTATTACTGGTCAAGTATCTACCAGCGTGATCGGCACCGATGCGTTTCAAGAAATTGATGTGCTAGGTATGTCGCTATCGTGTACCAAGCATAGCTTTATGGTTACTGACATTAATGAGCTCATTCCTACTTTATACCGTGCATTTGAAATTGCCGCAGAAGGGCGTCCGGGTCCTGTGTTAGTCGATATACCAAAAGACATCCAACTGGCGGAGCTTGAATATAAGACGCCATTACAAAGTGTCGCTGATGCTCTTGAACCAACACTGGCCGATCTTGATGCTGCTGCAGCACTATTAACCCAGGCAAGTAAGCCAATACTATATGTGGGTGGTGGTGTAGGTATGGCTGGTGCTGTTGCGCATTTGCGTGAATTTATTGATGTGACTGGGATACCATCAGTTGCAACTTTAAAAGGATTAGGTAGCGTTGCTCATGGCACTAAAGGTTATTTAGGTATGCTAGGAATGCACGGTGGTAAAGGCGCAAATTTAGCCGTCCAAGAGTGTGATTTATTGATTGTGGTTGGTGCACGATTTGATGACCGGGTGACGGGACGTTTAGCCAGCTTTGCCAGTAATGCCAAAGTGTTGCATTTGGATATTGATGCTGCCGAATTAGGTAAATTGCGTCAACCTGACGTAGCCATAGCCGCAGAACTTCGTCAAGTGTTACCCGCATTAACAGAGGCTGTTAACGGTAAGTTGGTTATCAGTCAATGGCAAGTTGAAGTAGAGGTGTTGTCACGTCAACATCAATGGGATTATCATCATCCAGGTGAGCTAATTTATGCCCCTGCCATGTTGCGCCGTTTGGCAAATAAACTACCCGAAGACAGCGTCGTAGCTTGTGACGTGGGACAGCATCAGATGTGGGTTGCTCAGCATATGTGGTTTCGTCGCCCTGAAGATCATTTATCCAGTGCTGGCCTTGGTACGATGGGATTTGGTTTACCTGCAGCTATTGGTGCTCAAGTTGCACGACCAGATGCAACAGTGGTCACGGTATCTGGCGACGGCTCGTTTATGATGAACGTGCAAGAATTAACCACTATCAAACGTCGTAAGTTGCCGGTAAAAATCTTACTGATTGATAATCAAAAACTGGGTATGGTGAAGCAGTGGCAACAGCTGTTTTTTGAAGAACGTTACAGTGAAACAGATTTATCTGACAACCCCAACTTTGTATTAATGGCGTCTGCATTTGATATTCCTGGCCGCACGATAAATCATGCCGATGAAGTCGAGCAAGCGTTAGATGAAATGCTTAATAGTGTTGGACCGTACATGCTGCACGTGGCGATTGATGATGCCTTTAATGTTTGGCCATTAGTGCCGCCAGGAGCCAGTAATAGTGACATGATGGAACAAATGGAGAAGCAAACATGATGCATAATCTTGAATTAACCGTTCAACAACGTCCAGAAGTGCTAGAGCGTGTATTGCGTGTCACTCGCCATCGGGGATTTAAAGTCACTCAGATGCAGGTCCGAATCAATGACGATGCTAGTATGGCTGTAGACATATGGGTTGAGGCCGACCGTGCCATTGAGCTGCTAAGTACCCAATTAGATAAATTGATTGATGTGATGCAATGCAAAGTCATGCCAGCCGTTTCATTAAACCAAGCCGCCAACAGTTAAGCTTAATCTAGAACTCATTATTTTATCGTTATCAGTGATGACACTATAACGAGTACCACATTATAAAAGGATATTTGCAATGCCAAAATTACGTTCAGCAACCAGTACCGAAGGCCGCAACATGGCAGGCGCCCGTGCACTTTGGCGTGCCACTGGGGTAAAAGAAACCGATTTTGGTAAGCCAATTATTGCTATTGCCAACTCATTTACTCAGTTTGTTCCAGGTCATGTGCATTTGAAGGACATGGGAGCGTTAGTGGCCAGTGCCATTGAAGAAGTAGGCGGTATTGCCAAAGAGTTTAACACCATTGCCGTGGATGATGGTATTGCAATGGGCCATGGCGGCATGCTTTATAGCTTGCCGTCACGTGAGTTAATTGCCGATAGCGTTGAATATATGGTTAACGCACATTGTGCCGATGCATTAGTGTGTATTTCAAACTGTGACAAAATTACTCCTGGCATGTTAATGGCCGCGCTACGATTAAATATCCCTGTTGTATTTGTATCTGGTGGCCCAATGGAAGCGGGTAAAACCAAGTTATCTGACAAGCTTATCAAACTTGACTTGGTTGATGCGATGGTTGCAGGTGCAGACACTAATGTAAGTGATGAAGACAGTAAGCAAATAGAACGTAGTGCTTGCCCTACTTGTGGGTCGTGTTCAGGTATGTTTACTGCTAACTCAATGAACTGTTTGACTGAAGCATTAGGGTTATCCTTGCCTGGTAATGGTTCCATGTTAGCAACCCATGCAGATCGTCGTGAATTGTTTTTAGAAGCGGGTCGCCGCGTGATGAAATTAGCCGAGCGTTATTATCATCATGATGATGAAACAGCATTGCCACGCAATATCGCTTCATTAAAATCGTTTGAAAATGCCATGGTATTAGATGTTGCTATGGGTGGTTCGTCTAATACTGTGTTGCATTTGTTGGCAGCGGCACAAGAGGCGGAAATTGACTTTACCATGACGGATATTGACCGCATATCGCGCTTAGTACCTCATTTATGCAAAGTTGCACCATCCACACCTAAATATCATATGGAAGATGTGCATCGTGCTGGTGGTGTGATGGGTATTTTAGGCGAGTTGGATCGTGCAGGTTTATTGCATAACGATGTTCCACATGTGGCGGCAGACAATGGCGGCGATTTAAAATCAGTGTTAGCTAAATACGATCTTAAACAGACAGACAATCCTGATGTTATTCGGTTTTACAGTGCGGGCCCTGCCGGTATTCCTACCACTAGAGCATTTAGTCAAGATTGTCGCTGGGATAGCGTTGATGACGATCGTGAAAATGGCTGTATTCGCTCGCGTGAGTTTGCCTTTAGTCAAGAGGGTGGCTTAGCAGTGTTGTCTGGTAACGTTGCTGTTGATGGCTGTATCGTGAAAACCGCTGGTGTTGATGAGTCTAATTTAACATTTGTGGGCAGCGCTCGTGTATATGAAAGCCAAGACGACGCGGTTGCCGGTATTTTAGGTGGTGAAGTGGTGGCTGGTGACGTGGTGGTTATTCGCTACGAAGGCCCTAAAGGTGGTCCGGGTATGCAAGAAATGCTTTATCCAACCACTTATCTTAAATCTCGTGGTCTTGGCACTCAATGCGCATTGATCACAGATGGTCGTTTTTCTGGTGGAACTTCAGGTTTGTCTATTGGCCATGTTTCACCAGAGGCGGCATCAGGTGGCGCCATTGCACTCATTGAGAATGGCGATCAAATTGCTATTGATATTCCTCAGCGAGGCATTCAATTAAATGTCAGTGAAGACGAATTAGCTCGTCGCCGTAAAGCAATGGACGCAAAAGGTCCATTAGGTTGGAAGCCAGTAGCACGTGAGCGTTATGTGTCTTTGGCACTAAAAGCGTATGCGCTACTAGCAACCAGTGCCGATAAAGGTGCCGTACGCGATCGCACTAAGTTGGAGGGGTAGTATGTTGGCACTGGCGTCTCAAACTCAACTAGATCTAGCCCATTATTATTTGCAGAAAATTTTATTATCGTCTGTTTATGATGTGGCGAAAGTGACGCCATTGTCGAGCATGAATAAATTGTCTGCTCGCTTTGGTTGTCAGGTGTATTTAAAGCGTGAAGACATGCAGCCGGTACATTCGTTTAAGTTGCGCGGTGCATACAATCGTATTGCCGCGCTTACTCAAGATGAATGCAACAAAGGCGTAGTGTGCGCATCGGCGGGCAATCACGCCCAAGGTGTTGCCATGTCTGCGGCCAGTCGTGGTATCGATGCGGTTATTGTTATGCCCAGTACAACGCCAGATATTAAAATTGATGCGGTAAAGCGTTTGGGTGGAACGGTAGTGCTACACGGACAAGCATTCGACCAAGCAAATGACTATGCTAAAAACCTGTCGGCAACAGAAGGGCGTGTTTATATTGCTCCGTTTGATGACGAAGCCGTTATTGCGGGACAAGGCACCATTGCCCAAGAGATGGTACAACAGCAACGTGATATAGAAGTGGTGTTTGTGCCCGTTGGCGGAGGTGGACTAATTGCTGGTATTGCAGCTTATTACAAAGCCGTGATGCCACAAGTTAAAATTATTGGTGTTGAACCAGAAGATGCTGCATGTTTAAAAGCGGCTCTAGAAGCTGATGAACCCGTCACCCTAGCTCAAGTAGGATTGTTTGCTGATGGTGTGGCGGTTAAACGTATTGGTAATGAGCCATTTCGTTTAGCGCGAGAATACGTTGACGACGTGGTTACCGTGACGTCTGATGAAATTTGCGCGGCGGTTAAAGATATATTTGAAGATACTCGAGCAATAGCCGAACCTGCTGGGGCATTATCGATAGCGGGGCTGAAAAAGTACATGGCACAACACGCCGACAATCTTGATGCACCTAAAAAAGTGGCTGCAATCTTGAGTGGTGCGAATGTGAATTTCCATAGCTTACGTTATGTGTCTGAACGTTGCGAATTAGGCGAGCAAAAAGAAGCGGTCTTAGCGGTGAAAGTGCCTGAAAAACCAGGTAGCTTTTTACGTTTTTGTGAATTGCTTGATAAGCGCGCCATGACTGAGTTTAATTATCGTTTCAGTAGTCGAGAAATGGCCGTAGTGTTTGCGGGTATCCGGCTCAGTGGTGGTCAAACCGAACTGAGCGAAATTATTGCTAATTTAGAATCAGAAGGTTTTGAAGTACAAGACTTGTCCCAAGATGAAACTGCCAAATTACATGTGCGTTATATGGTTGGAGGTCATCCGCCAGAACCACTAGAAGAGCGCTTATTTAGTTTTGAGTTTCCTGAACATCCTGGCGCATTATTAAAGTTTTTAACAACCTTACAAAGCAAATGGAATATCAGTTTATTCCATTATCGTAACCATGGTGCGGCCTTTGGACGTGTGCTAGCGGGGTTTGAGGTGCCAGCAAAAGATAATACGGCTTTTGCGCAGTTTTTAACAGATTTAGGCTTTGTTTATCAAGAAGAAACAAACAGTCCGGCTTACAAGTTATTTTTAAGCAATGCGAAGTGTTAAAAAATAACCACATTGAGGTGATTTAGTATCTCAATGTGGTATTGTCATTGCGCCCAAAACGAAAAAATATTCGTGGGCGAGAACCAACACAACCAATGTACGATGCTGTTATTACATTATGAGATTGGGGTGGGTTGCTTTATATGTAGGGTAAATTTTTCCATATGCTTGTAATAAGAGCGTATACGACCTCATTTTAAGGAGACATTGATGTTACCCGTGCCAACAATTCCAGTTTTTATGCCGCCGCGCCGAATCTTAATGGGCCCAGGCCCATCTGATGTGTATCCTGAAGTGCTTGCTGCACAATCTCGACCGACTATAGGCCATCTAGACCCATTATTTGTCGGTATGATGGACGAACTTAAAAGTCTGATTCAATATGCTTTTCAGACTAAAAATGAAATGACCTTAGCCGTATCAGCGCCAGGCAGCGCTGGAATGGAAACCTGCTTTGTTAATTTAGTCGAACCAGGCGAAAAAGTGATTGTGTGCCGCAATGGCGTATTTGGTGAGCGTATGCGCCAAAATGTTGAACGCGTTGGTGGTGTTGCCGTTGTGGTCGACAATGAATGGGGTGAGCCTGTATGCCCTGATAAAGTTGAAGCTGCACTTGTGGCACATCCCGATGCTAAATTTTTAGCTTTTGTGCATGCAGAAACCTCAACCGGAGCACTGTCTGACGCCAAAACCTTGTGTACCTTAGCGCAATTACACGATTGTATTAGCATTGTTGATGCTGTGACATCATTGGGGGGTGTTGAATTACTCGTAGATGAATGGGGCATTGATGCGATTTATTCTGGTAGCCAAAAGTGCCTTTCATGTGTGCCAGGTTTATCCCCAGTGTCGTTTTCGCCTAAAGCCGTTGCTAAGTTAAAAGCACGTACTACACCAGTACAAAGTTGGTTTTTAGATCAAACTTTAGTGATGGGCTACTGGGGGAATAGTGCCGGATCTAAACGCAGCTATCATCATACTGCACCCGTTAATGCGCTGTATGCATTGCATGAGTCTTTACGTTTGTTAGCCAATGAAGGCCTCGAAAATGCATGGGCAAGACATCGTAAAATGCATCAATTACTGCGTGACGGATTAACCCAGCTTGGATTTAAATTTGTCGTTGAGGAAGCATCACGCTTACCGCAACTAAATGCGGTATATATTCCTGATGGCGTTGATGATGCAGCGGTACGTAAACACTTGTTAGAAGAGTATAATTTAGAAATTGGTGCCGGGCTTGGCGCATTAGCAGGTAAAGCGTGGCGCATTGGCTTGATGGGCTTTAGTGCTCGCCATGAAAATGTGGCACTTTGCTTACGTGCTTTAGAAGAGTCTCTTAATCAGGACTAGACTGAATAATGAAACATGTCGAGTAAAAAAAATGACGCTGAATAGCGTCATTTTTATGCTTGTAAAAGACTGATACCAATCTGTACTTCAATCGTTATTCTGTTAACTTTTTTTCTAGCTCATTAACTTGTGTTTGTAATGCTTCAAGTTTTTCGCGTGTTTTAAGCAACACATGTTGCTGGACTTCAAATTCTTCACGCGAAACCACATCTAATTTCATCAGTTGGTTTTGTAATACTTGTTTACTGCGTTCTTCAAACTCACCAGCAAACTGCTTAACACCGTTAGGCAGGTTGTCGCTAAGTTGTTTAGCTAGTTCTTCAATTTTCTTTGGATTAATCATAATGATCCCCTACTGATATATTGGCTCAATTGTAACCGAGGTGAGCGCTTTTCCAAAACCAAAGTGTGATTTTCGTTAACCGTCTCAAGGTGATTCTGCTATGATCCGCCTTCGTTTAGATTTAGTAAGGTGTCGATATTAATGAAACTCAATCCAGGGCAAAATGAAGCCGTACATTATGTCTCGGGTCCATGCTTAGTACTGGCTGGTGCTGGCAGTGGTAAAACACGTGTCATCATTAATAAAATCGCTTACTTGGTTGAAAAATGTGGCTATAAAGCCCGCAATATTGCTGCAGTAACGTTTACTAATAAAGCTGCTCGTGAAATGAAAGAGCGAGTAGCACAGTCTATGGGCCGTAAAGAAGCCCGTGGATTATGGATTTCTACCTTTCATACTCTGGGACTCGAAATCATCAAGCGTGAGCATAAAGTGCTTGGGCTGAAAGCGGGTTTTTCATTGTTTGATGATCAAGATACTTTCGCGCTGTTAAAAGAGCTTACCGAAGATGAATTGGATGAAGATAAAGATTTGATCAAATCTTTGGCATCAGCAATATCCAATTGGAAAGGTGGCTTGGTGATCCCACAGCAAGCCATTAAGATGGCAAAAGATGAACAAAGCCAATTATTTGCTATGTTGTATCAGCGATATGCTCAACATATGAAGTCATACAATGCACTTGATTTTGATGATTTAATTTTAATTCCTACCTTATTGTTGCGAATGAATGAAGAGGTGCGTACTCGTTGGCAAACCCGGATTCAATATTTGCTGGTAGACGAGTATCAAGATACCAACACCAGTCAGTATGAGTTAGTTAAATTACTCGTAGGCGAGCGAGCTCGTTTTACCGTGGTGGGTGATGACGATCAGTCTATTTATTCTTGGCGTGGGGCTAAACCGCAAAATCTCGTGTTATTGGGTACCGACTTTCCAAAACTTAAACTCATTAAGTTAGAGCAGAACTATCGTTCTAGCCAACGTATTCTTCGTGCAGCCAATATTTTGATTGCTAATAACCCTCACGTCTACGATAAAGCGTTATTTAGTGAGTTAGCTTATGGTGAGCCCCTAAGAGTGCTTATCGCCGCTAATGAAGAACAGGAAGCTGAACGGGTAGTCGCAGAGATCATTCGTCATAAGTTTGTAGGGCGGACTAAGTTTGGTGATTATGCCATTTTATATCGAGGTAACCATCAATCCCGCTTGTTAGAACGTGCATTGATGACCAACCGTATTCCTTATAAGTTAAGTGGTGGAACTTCGTTTTTTGCCCGAGCTGAAATTAAAGACATTATGGCTTACCTGCGTCTGGTGGTGAACCCTGACGATGACAACGCTTTCTTGCGGGTGGTTAACCTGCCAAAGCGCGGCATCGGTCCCGCAACGATGGAACGTTTAGGTAATTTTGCCAATCAAAAACATATCTCTTTGTTTGAAGCGATTTTTGATGTTGAACTTAATCATCATCTAGCGCCTGCAGCGATTCATTCGCTCTATCAATTTGGTAAGTTTATTGTTGATACGGGTGAGTTAGCAACGCGTGGAGAGCCTGTTGAAGCGATTAAGCAGCTTATTCGTAAAATAAACTATGAAGATTACTTATACGAGACCAGCACCAGTGCTAAAGCAGCAGAAATGCGGATGAAAAATATTTCAGAGTTATACCGCTGGGTGACTGAAATGTTAGAAGGGGATGATCTAGATGAGCCGATGACACTGCCAGAGGTGGTTACTCGATTAACGCTGCGCGACATGATGGAACGTAACAATGAAGACGAAGGCGGCGATCAGGTACAACTTATGACCTTGCATGCATCAAAAGGGCTTGAGTATCCCTTTGTGTTTATGGTGGGAGTGGAAGAACGAATTTTACCACATCAGTCGAGTATTGATGAAGACAACGTCGACGAAGAAAGACGTTTGGCTTATGTAGGGATTACCCGTGCACAGCGTGAATTATGGTTTGTGATATGTCGCGAACGGCGTCAGTTTGGTGAAACGATGCGTTGCGAACCAAGTCGCTTTTTACTTGAATTGCCACAAGATGACCTTATTTGGGAAAATCGCAAGCCTGCACAAACTGAACAGCAGAGGGTCGAAACGGGGAAAAGTCATATTGCCAATTTACGTGATATGTTTAAAAAATAGTTTCACTTTGCCTATTTAACTCTTTAAGCGCAGGACTCATAATGCTTTTTTTTTTCAGTAAATAATTTACTGATAGCACGTCCTTGACCACGTAAATATCCTAGTTCTAAAAACTGGCGGACTTGTTGTTGGGTGTCGACTGTTGTAGCGTACATATCAAACTGAAGTGTCTCTGCAGTCAACTGGTAAGCTTTAGCCAATTGCAGTTGCTTCTCATTAAGTAAGTGCTTACTAATGTCATTGTCGAGTTTTAATGCTCTAATGGGTAAGAAGCTTAAACAACTTAATGAACTATAACCTGTCCCATAACCATCTATACCTAACTGTACTCCCAGTTGCGAGATAAGTTCAAAGCCATTGATGTGGTTTTCTGTGTCTTGTACTAGGGATTTTTCGTTAAAAAACAGCATTAATTTATCAAGATTAATGCGACTTCCTTTAATGGTGTTTTTTAAATTACGCAGTACAAACTTATTCTTAATATGTTGGCTACTAATTGATAAGTGTAAATATACAGTGGGCCCATATTGCAGTTTGAGTGAAGGATAATGACGGCTCAAATGAGCAAAAATATAACCATCGACATTTAATGTGAGTTGGTACTGTGCGGCAAGGCGCTTCATTTTATCGTGTTCAATCACACCATGCTCAGGATGGTGCCATTCAACTTGTGGTTCGATAGCAATGATCTCACCTGTAGTAAAATCGACCACTTCAACATAATGTATCTTAAACTCTTGTTGTTCTAGTGCTTTCTTGAAATCAATTTCCAAATCGTGCTGTTGTTTGGATTGTGCACTGAGTTTGTCATCAAAAATAACATAGCAACCTTTGCCATTGGCTTTAGCTTGGTACATTGCGGCGTCAGCGTCTCGAAGCAAAGATTCACTTGTGACTAGTTTATCGCGGCCACTAAATGCTATCCCAATACTGGCACCAGAAATGAATTCTTGTTTTGCCAATTTATAGGGCATTGATAAAGCTTGCAAAATTCGTTCGCTGACGTCGATAGCATCTTCAGTTGCATTAATTGAGTCGAGTAATATTACAAATTCATCTCCGCCCATTCGAGCCAGAGTATCGTTATCACGTATGCATGATTTTAATCGCTGTGCCGTTTCAATTAAAAAGCGGTCTCCTTCTAAATGACCAAATGAGTCATTTATCATCTTAAATCTATCTAAATCAATGAACAATAAAGCGAATTGATCTAATCCGTGTCGGCGAAGATGTTTTAATGCTTGTGATAAGCGTTCCATTAAAAAATTTCTGTTGGGTAACCCCGTTAAGCCATCATGTTGCGCGTCGTGGACCAATTGATCTTCAATTTTACAGCGCTGATTGATCTCTTGTTGAAGATTATTATTGAGTTCGGCCAGCGCACGAGTTCGTTCTATGACTTTATCTTCTAATTGTTCGTGACTGTTCTTGAGTGACTCGACAGCTTGTTTGCGCTCAATAGCATTGGCTATGTGTTGTGACACGAAGGTAAGTAGCTCTAAGTCTTTAGATTGATATATATGTTCATCATCGAGGCTGTATATGGTTAATGCGCCGGCAATGTCACCATTTATGATGAGCGGGATACCGATCCATTGATGCATTCTTTGGGTTTTATTCAACTGCGGCGATTTTGCATAAATTTCACCCATAGAAACCATTTTCGCGATGTCTTTTGCTGACAGCAAGCGTGGTAACTTATGTTGTAAAATATACTCGGTTAAGCCATCTTGCATCGGTCGTGATGCGGGGTATTCTGCTGTCATTTGTGATACATAAAAAGGAAATGACAGCATATTGTCATCACCAATCAATGAAATAAAACAATTATTTGCAGGTATTAACTGACTGATAATACGGTGAAGTCGTAAATAAAAGTCTTGTTGGAGCACATTCGATGCAGAAAGATCAGCAATTTCAAATAGTGCTTTTTGTAATTTTTCTGCTTTGACTCGTTCTTTAACTTCTATTTTGACTTTGTCATACGCTTTGCTGAGCTCTTTTGTGCGCGCCACAATGGCTTGTTCGAGCTGTTCATGGTGTTCTAGTCGTTCCATGACTCCAGATATATGGTGGCAAATAAAGCCCATTAGTTCTAATTCTAATTCACCGTAGGTGTTGGCTGGGTTATAACTTTGTACTACCAGTACACCGCTAATGATATCTTGGTTTTTAATGGGAACACCGAGCCATTGATGACTTGGGGATCCAAGACTTTTAATATCGCCACTGGCTATCAACTCTTCAAATTTCTTATCGTCGCATAATAAAGGTTCGCCTTTGCGGAGCACATAACCTGTTAAGCCACTATTGAGTAATGCCGATATTTCTTGATCTGGGTAAAGCTCAGTTGGATGAGAATCTTGTTGGTCGGCAAAAAACGGCAAACTCATAAGCCCTGTTTGAGGGTCTTTATAGGCAATAAAAAAATTCTCTGCAGGAATGAGATCTTGCAGATGCAAATGCACTCGCTGATAAAAATCATCAAGTGACGTGACCTGAGTAGCAATATTTGAAATGCCAAGTAGCGCGTTTTGAATAATCTCAGAGCGTCTATATTTTTTAGCCAAGCTTTTTAAGCGAGTCACCCTTTTTTGTAGGTGCTCAACTCGTTGAATTGCGGTGGAGTGGCTTATATCCTTGTCCATGACTTCCTTTTCTTCTTATCCTATTAATTATGTGAAGAATTATTATTGAACAACCATTATAATTACCATAAATACAAGTGTGATCCAAGCAAAATTAATGTGAGTATAAAGTGAGTCACAATTACAAATGCGTAAATAGTCAGCGAAAATGAGTCAAAAGTTAATCAGTCAGTTAAAAAAAGCAAATCAGGGCTAGACGTGAGGGTGTTTTATCCCTACTATATGCGTCGCTAACCAAGGCGAGCGCCCATAGCTCAGCTGGATAGAGCGTACCCCTCCGGAGGGTAAGGCCGAAGGTTCGAATCCTTCTGGGCGCACCATTCGGCAAGTATTGTTTTGTCGTATTGGTTAGTAGAATTGAAAGTCAGTGGTGATTGTAGCTCAGTTGGTAGAGTCCCGGATTGTGATTCCGGTTGTCGTGGGTTCGAGCCCCATCAGTCACCCCATTCAATTTGTTGTTTTATGTATATTTCGGTGATTAGCGCAGCCCGGTAGCGCATCTCGTTTGGGACGAGAGGGTCAGAGGTTCGAATCCTCTATCACCGACCACATTTAAGTGAACAGGTTAACTTGATTAATTGGTTTACTGCACAGTTTAAAGTAAATTTCGGTGATTAGCGCAGCCCGGTAGCGCATCTCGTTTGGGACGAGAGGGTCAGAGGTTCGAATCCTCTATCACCGACCAATTTAGAAAGCCCGTAACGTTTTCAAAGCGTTACGGGCTTTTTGCTTTTAAGATTACCCTCTACCCTCTACCCTCTACCGCCAACAGCTTGTATTGCATTACTTCTTCTTATTAATCCTATCGCTTTTACTAAATTATTTACCATTTCATGATTAAACTCCTTTTTATAAGTAAAAATACCTTAGCCATAAACCGCTCCTGTGCATATCCTGTGCTCAAAGAACGAAAAATAACGCAAATGAGTGCTAATGAAAGTTAACGCTTTGGCTATGTGTCAGCATCGACAGTTGCAGATTAGTTGCAGTTAATTTTGGGCGTTTACGGTCTGGTTTAAGGCGTTTTTCTGAGTTGAGGGTTTTATAGCTTTTTGTTCAGGTGTTCATCTGTCAGTCACTTTTAAAAAAGTACTTAATAGAGTTGTTGCCCATTATTAGATGAGCAGACTATTTCAATTAATGTTTACGGCCATGGTAAACAGCTGTTATTAGACTGAGATGGCTTTCTCGACCAATGCCTATAAAGGAAGAGATAGTTCATGGGAACTATCTCTTTTTTATTTTTATTTAAGTATGCACTTCCACAAGCTCCTTAATCAAGTTCCTCACTAATTGACTCACACAGATGTCTTTATCACGAGCATACGCTTTCAATAATTCAGACTCCTTTGGGTTCAAGTAAAAGGTATGGCGTTGTTTGGGTGCTAGTGCTTTAGGTCTGCCGCCGATGGAATCTTCTAAACTTTTTAATGTTTGTAGTTTCATGCTGGAAGCCCTAACTCAATAATTGCATTGTAAACGTCCTCATGAGCTAATCGTGATTTGTTTAATTGCCACTCTCCATGTTGATTGTGGATCTGTTTAAACCAGTCAGTTCCATCTTTTGCTACTCGAGCAAAGAGTGTTGTGGTTCTGATTGCAAATATAGGTAACTCTCCGAGGCTTTCAGTTAGATAGGTAACAGCTTCATCGAATTCTTTTTGTTTAGTGAAATGGTTGATCACAATCGCAATGGGTTTATTCATTGGCTTAATGAGCAGAACCGTTTTTATTGTCGCTTCTAAACTTCTTCTATCAGTAAAGGTGGGGATAACAATCACATCAGCAACTTGCGTCGCTTGAACCGCTTTAGGATCAAGGTGAGTTGACATAGCTCCAAAATCAAATACTACGCGATCAAGAGAGAGTAAGCCTTTAGGGATTTTACGCTTTGTATAGTCTATTTGAATCGCATTGGTGCTGGTGGTTATTAAGTCATTAGTGACATAATCTGCATCGATTTCAGCGGCTAAATTAATGGCTAGTGCAGATTTACCGACACCCCCTTTATAACTTATAAATAGTATTTTAATGGCTAAATCTTCCATCATTATTTTCCTTAGTAATTTATTAGCCTAAGCGAAGATATTTCACTTATTCTGGGCTAATTACTTGTTCATAAAAAAAAAGGGCGACAAAAGCACTTTTTTATCCCCCCATTAGTACTAATGGGGGGATTTAACAAAAATTGAGATAGCCGTAATTACTCAGCAAATAAATAGATATTAAGTTAGTAGATAGATTCTATTGAGGACTTAGTATGTTAAAGAAATTCAAATTCACAGATAAGGCCATCAAAGCCTTACCAGATAACCCTCGCACTTCTAATTCGACTGAATTAGAAGTGACTGACACCGTAACTCAAGGGCTTAAATGCCTGGTAGGTAAAACTGGCAGTAAACGGTTCCTCTTTCGCTATACCTACAACGGTCGTAAGCAGAGTATTAGTTTGGGTCGTTTAGGTGATATTAATGTTGCGGTAGCGCGGCAGATAGCGCAAAAGCATCGAGTTAGTTTAGGTGAAGGGATTAACCCAAAAGCCGAACGCGATAGCACGGCTCACTTAACTGTTAATGAGTTTTTTACTGAGCATTACCTACCCAGTATTAAGAAACGTAAAAAAACATGGCGAGATGACCAATATAGGTATGATGTAATGATCGCACCTCGGCTTGGTAATCTTTTCTATCGAGATTTACGCACCATAGATGTTCAGCAGCTTCACCTTGCTCTAGCAGACCAAGTTAACAAGTACGGTACTCCCTATGCTCCTGCAACCTGTAATCAAGCATTGATGTTAATGAAATCTATGACAAAATATTCTGTCAACTTAGGTGTTATTGATGATGACGTTTGTTTGCCTGTAAAACTTTTTAGATTGAATAATGCTCGAACACGATTTTTAAATGTTTATGAAGTAAAACGACTACTGACTGCTTGTCGAGAATATTCCAATAAAACGCTTGCGGGTTACATTGCAATATTAGCCTTAACGGGTTTACGTTGTGGCGAAGTCGCGAATATAAAAGTTAAAGATATTGATGTGTCCAAGCGCGTGATACATATCCCCATCACAAAGAACGGCAAGGCCCGCAGTATTTACTTAACTGATGCCATGTTGTCGTTTATTGCTCATATTCCCCTCACCGCTGATAACCCTTATCTATTTGCAGGGAAAGCAAAAGGAAAGCCATTAGGGAGTGCGAGGAAAACCTTTATCAAATTGCTTAAGAAAGCTCAGATCAACCCTGATGGTGTGTGCTTACATACTTTACGTCACTCAGCGGCATCGAATCTTGTTAGTGCTGGCGTTTCATTGCGTTTAGTGCAAGAGCAGTTGCAACATAAATCGATTCTTTCGACTCAACGGTATGCAAAATTAACCACAGAATCCATGCGAAAAACCAGTGAGAAGCTATCTGAGTTGTTTAGCTAATTCGCTGTCTATAAAAAACCACTCTAAAGCCCATTCATCTATACCTATTAAGGTTGTGATGAATGGGCTTTTTTCATTTAGGAGAATGGACCATGCAAATACTTCATTATTTACCTACCCAGCAACAATTAGCATTAAATCCTGTCGTGGCTCAATGCGTTGTTGATTTATTGCTAGAGCCCTTTGGCTCTCGAGTACAAGCGATTGAATTTTGGCGTGGCTACACATCAACGATTGTCGTGTTTGATCCCGATGATGATGCCCATAAATCATTAGCCTGCCTTGATGATGTCACTCGCTATTTTATCGAACGTTCCGAACACTTGCCGGAGTTTATCGAGAGCCTGCCAGATGGCTACCAACTGTCATTAACGATTACCGATGATGAAGGCCGAGGTCTGTATCTAATAAAGCCTGCTAATTTGGACTTGAGCAAGGCTAATGACTAATAACCCTTTAGTACGGATCAGTTGTCATACAGGTTTACCTTTAATTCTACGGCCTAAGCGCCGTATTTATAACTACAAATAACCCATTAATCCGATTAAAAAACAGGAAATAAATCATGAATACGAAAACAGTAAAGCACACTAAAGGTGGGACTGGTGAAAACGTCAATACCGATGCAAAAATTGGTAATGTTACGGGTAAGAAAGAAGTGGCAAACCCTGAAAATAAGATAGATGGAGCTAGCCTAAAAGCGGCAGAAAGTACTGTTGATGTAGATATGCAGTACAAAACAATACTTGTTGGTCTAGCCCCAAAACTATCACCTAAATCTACTGGTCTTATTGGCTATGAGGTGGCGTTGAATGAAGATGATCAGAGCCTGTATATTCGTCTAACAAGTAATGATTCTGGTGGTTTATTTAGTAAAGAGTGGGTTGGTTTAGACAAAATATATATGCTCCTTGAGGGGCTTGCTGGTAAGAAGCCATTTAGATCCTCTACGTTTAAAACTGTCATCAAAGGTGGCTCGGCTAACAATGTGAGCTTCTTATCAGCGGTTTTGCGTTGTGAAGGGATCGCCTTAATAGTGCAATCCAATAGAAACCAGTTCCTACATGTAGTTCACACTGATTGGGCTAAACACAGAGATGATTTGTCTAAGTTAACGCCATTGCCAACGGTCTCTCAAAATTAATTTCCCCCGAATAATCAGCGTTCATAGGCGACGTTAACGCTAACTCCCCTACACAAACTCAAATTAGGAAAACATAATGAAACTGACTTTTAATCCAAGCCAGAGCTTTCGTGTGCCCGAAGCGCTTTACAGCATATTCAACAACGAACTATCCAAGGTAACGGTTCTGCAGGAAGAGATAACAGGTATAACCTTTAATTTTAGAGATCCTGGTTACTCAGCAGATGATGGCGGTTTCCACCCCGTGGAAATTCGCGTCATCAAATCCACCAGCAACAATGGTCAATGGGGTTTTGAATATATCACCGACTTTAGCTTTCAAGGACAACCTTATCCTGAGCTAGTTAAAGAGATCGATATATGTTTTATCACACAGCAGGTTTATACCTTATACGGTGGTTATTTAGAAAAAGAAGATGGAAATGAGCTTATCGAACTATTACTGACTAACTTCATCAGCTATGTAGAGATGGAAATATTCAGCGTAAAAATCTCGTTTGATTGAGCAGAAGTGCCTTTTATAGACAGGGGTAGGTTTAAGAAAAATCAGAGTCAAAATATGCCAGTCATTACACCAAGGAAATAGTGGTGTGATGGCTTGCTTACCTCAAGTCAATCTAACTGAAAGCCGGATTAATCATTCGGCGAGCAGTATAACAGCGGAGAAATGGACAATGAGCAACACAAATTCAGACAATGGTGTGCTTTCAAATGGCGCTGTAAAAGGTGCAACCACAGGTATTTTAATTGGCGCAAGATTTGGCCCACAGGGTATGGCTGTTGGGGCTATTATTGGTGGTGTTGTTGGGTTTGTTATGGATGATTAATCATTAATTTAAAAAATGGGCAGGTAGGGCGAGCTCATTTTTTTTTCAGTGCGCTAAAAAATAGAATTTTAATAGCTTGGACTGTGCTGGCTATCCCATATTTTTTTTACCTCTTGTACGCAAACAGAGGATAGTGCGAAGTGGGAATTCTATGATTAGTTAATTTAATCATGAAGTTAATACAGTATGTAATTTCTCTATTGGGGGATAGAGAATAATTACATTCGAAGAAGTGATAAACGGCAATTGAAAAAATAACACTCTCCCAGCTTGAGCAGTCCTGGTTGGCAAACCACCACAGGTGGCGAGCGAGAAGTTCAAAAGTCTCTTCGAAAAGCTTTGCTTAAGTACAAGCTGCATACCGATCAAGTGCTGTTTGATAGAGCTTACGGGTACATAAAGGAATATTACTAACCTATTTGATAGCCACCCTAATTTCTAATTGAAATTGGGGTGATTTTGTTGGATATAGAATAGTTGTTTAGTTCGCTTTATTTTGAGTAAAGTAATTAAAAACAATTGGTTACTAGGAAGTATGATTTACTCGTAGGGGATAACACTAATTCATCTGTATTTGTTAGTTCTGAATGTTAATTATGTATTCGGATTTATCAAAGTGGATTTTATCATCGGCACTTAGGTCTGATAATGAGTTTAGGTAATATACCCATAGGGTTAAGTGCTCTTTAAGCTTATCTTCATCAAGTTTTTCATAGCTAGCTATTTCGAGAGGTGTTGCTTTTAGTGCTGTTTTCGCAGGGTTTGTTTGGAAATCGTCCGGTATATCGTGACCGAAATTGTTCAGCGTCGTACTGCTTGCATAGCCAAAGTTATTATTTTTTGTTTTTACTTGGTCTCTTTTAATGCCTTGTTTTACATATGGAATATCAATTTTGTTGTCGATGGCGCTTATAGTTACACGATTACTCTTTTTAACGACCTCTATTGAGTAAGTCAATTGTTCGTCTGTCTTCAACCATTTATCCAGTAATTTGGTGAAATTCATACCGCTATTATTACATCGACACCATAGCAATAACCTTTTAGCGAAGGGATCTCCTGCGTAAGTAGGCTTATTTTCTTTGTATGCGAGGGCAATTAATGAAATCGTTAATGAGCCTATTTGGAAGGTTGGCTGAGTGGGTATGGTGTTGCGTTTATTGAGTGCCAGAGATATGTATGCTGATTTATCTGGTATTGACTGTAGATGACTGCTTTTTATTGTATTTAACCTATTAATTATCCAGCTATTATTTATCGAGCCGTGTGACTTCCATTTTTTCTTTATCAAGAAAGGGATTAACGCGTCAAATAGGTCTTCATTATTGGTGATATTTAAGACAGATTTGAATGTTTTAATTAATGAATGGTTATCTTCAAACCAACACGTTAGGCTTTGATCTAATTTGTTTACTTCTTTTTTTATCACATTTTTTTGGGTTGCATGACTTAAGAGTGGGAAGCTGTTATTTGGAGGGGCTAGATGATCGAAGAATATGTGATTATTGCGTATTCTACCCGAAAGTGAAAACACCTCGTTATCTGCGTTAATGCCCTCGTTATTTGTTCGTTTTGCTTTGATATTCGGCACATCTTCAACACCGTCTATTGTTAAATATGTATATGAAAAGGATTTCATATAGTTGTGCGTTTTATTTAAGTGTGCAATTTCTTTAAACACCTTTGATTTGCTTGGTAATTTAATGCTTTGATCGAACGTTTGATTAAATAGACTAATTACTGATCGGTGGGATAGTTTAAAACGTTTCATCAAAAATATTAGGGTAAGGGTTAACGTCGGCTCGATAGTCGATTTACTTGTTTGCAGCCATTTCTCATACATTTTTTTATCAATGAATAAATATGCTTCTTTTGCCCTCGCCATAATCCACTCACTCGTCAATATTACCAATATGATAGCGATACATATTAGCAAAAACACTTCAAAACCACTTCACTATTAATTCCAACAATATTTAACTCACTATAAAAAATCTTTTTTTTATAGTGAATAATTTGTTTATTGATATAAGAATCAATGGTTAACGGCGTTCGTTTGTCTCAAGCTATCTTCCTCGACTCATTAAAAAGCAACATAAAAAATGTGATTTACATCTAAGCCTTGTAATACGTGGAATGGCGACTTTTCATAAAGGTACGTTCGGGTATTTTGTCCAATAAAAACTTATTTAGGTTTGACTCTAAGTAACTGGTTTTAAAGTGGTTATCGTTTATCTTTGTTCTCAGATTACACGGATTAACACTATTTAACTTTGAGACAAAATCATGAAGAAAGTATCGATTGGGAAATTTACCCAGAAGAAATTAGAAAACTTGCCTTTACTCAAACCCGGTGAGGATAAAGTTGCTTATTTGGGAGGGGATGAGCGGATTCTAGCAGTGCCAAATTTAAAAAGAACGCCTATTGTTGTTGCGATGAATTATAGCGGTGAGCGGTACTATAAAACGGTTGGAAACTTACGTGACAACACTTGGAAAGAGCTAGAGAAACGCTCTTACGATTTTATTGGAAAGATCGTTAATGGAGAATTTGAAACGAGACCTACCATTACGGTTAACGAATTTCTTAATGATGTTGTGCGGCTATACTCAAAAAAACACCATAAGGATAGTAAGGGTTTTGAGCAACGTCTTAGGCCGTTTGTTGCAGCTCACGGTGATGACTATGTAAGCGATATCACTAAGCTCCACATTGTTACACTGCTAAATGGATTATCAGACGAACGCTCATCGCCAACTATTGCCAGGTATCAAGCTGCGATTTCAAAATTTATGTCGCTAGCAGTTGACCATGAAATCATTGATAGAAATCCATGCTTAGGCATTAAAAAACCTAGGGAGAATCCTAGCCGCAAGCGTTGTTGCTCCGATGAAGAAATATTTCATTTTATTAAAACTGCGCTTAATGATGAAAACCCAATACATGGTAACTGTTTAGCTCTATCCGCTGTTACAGGTCAGCGCCAGGGAAATATTAGATCGATTGAAATAAGCATGTTAACTAAAGATTTAACTGTTCTTCATCTTCCAGATTCTAAATCTGGAAATCCAATTGATGTTCAGCTGAGCCCAATTGCTAGCGATATTATAAAGTTGGCACTTCCTCATAGTGATGGCAAGTACCTGTTTCCTAGTCGTATTCCCGGTAAATTCATGAGTAAGCCAACTAAATGTATGGCTCGTATTCGTCGTATCGTTCAAGAAAAAACAGGTAATACCGAGCATTTTTATGCACATGATCTGAGGCGTACGTTTGCCACTATGCAGCTTCGAGTTACTGGGGATTTGAACATTGTTCGTGAAAACCTAGCCCATGCCGATGTAAAAACTACCCTGATTTATGCCTTGAATCAAAACGATAAATTACTTGATGCTAACACTAAAACGAGCGAGGCCATGCTTGCTGGTCACTCTCTATCTTCTTTTATTAAACACCCTTTGGAGGGTTAATTTATGCAAAAACGTGCTTTTAACATCGCTGAGTTCACTGAGATGTTTAGTCTGAATGAGAAAACGGTGCGAGCTAATGTATCCCGTCATCCTGAGCAACTACCCACAGTATTTAGGGTTGGTAGGAAGGTCTTATTTTCTGCTCAAGCAATAAGAGATTGGGAGTTGAAAATGCAGGATAAATAGTTACAGCAACACACTTTATACGCCGATTTAATTGGTAAACCTTAATGATAATCGTAGTGACTAGCTACATAACTTTTAAAAACAAGTGAGTATTAAAATGACTAAAGCAATATTTGATATAGATTCGAATGGTAAAGCCGTAAATGTAACGCGTTTACAAGGTATTACTACTGTAAATCGCGATGGGATAGATCCTACAGATACACAAGCCGCAGGCGATTGGTTGATTGGGTTTGGTTCTGATGGCCATAGATCATATTTTCTTGGTGGTGATGTGTCTCCTGAGAAGAAAGATGCAATGCTTGAAAAAATAGCAGACAACATAGGTACACGTCGTTGCCTTCCTTTACCTGATGGTGGCAAGATAAGCGTGGATATTATCGATGAAATCTACATGAGTACCAAAACGGATTGTTTGATTATTTCGTCAATAGCGCCGAGAACAATCATATATGTTGCAGGTCACGATTGGTTTAGTGACTTTGATGAGATGCTAAAGGCCTTATCAGAAGCTCTTGTTGATATATCAAATGGCAGAAAATCCGATTTTAAATGGGATGAATACCTGGCGTAAGTCTTTCAATTATTAATAAGCCCACAATCATTACTGGGCTTATTAATTAATTTACACAACACTACTGTTGCATCAACCGCCTTAACTCCTCTATATCATCAGGCAAAAATAATTTTTCATAATCAAACGTTGGGAATTTTTTGACTAAATGTTTGAGTAACTTGATGACGCGATGCGTAACGGGGAACCTGCCATAAAAAACCTCTGACTTTTTTGCTGAACTTATTGCAGCTGCATTAACAGGATAGATACCCTCATCGAGCTCACTCATCCATTTAGCAAAGGCATTTTGCTTCATTCCATCAATAGTTACGCCACATAGTTCTTGAACCCATACCCGCAAAAATAGACGTTTAAACACATTGGTAATATTTTCCCCTTTTTTAATATTCATAAAATTACCTTTTCCTATGCGTTGTAAGCTCGTAGATAATTTAAAATACTCCTCCCAGTTATCCCAGTCTTCTTCCGTTTTAAGGCAATTGTTGATGCGCCATGCGTCAAAACGAGATCGTTTGAGCTTCATATCTTCAACGGTTCTGTGGGGTTTACTGAGGCATTGAAGATGACTTTTGCCATGAACGTCAACCATACCATTTGGTATAAGATCTCTTTTAAAGTCGGGCTCGTAGTTAAGTAGCTGTTTCTTTTCAATTGAGATCATATCGCGATCAAATAAAAACATGGCTTGTGATGGCGTTAAACTTTTATTTATATAGGTGCTATCTGGGGTACGGTCTAAAAATTTATTGAGCACCCACACTTCAGGATTTTCTTCATCAGCTTCTTCTGGTAGTTGAACACCAGCACGGGCGTTAATAAATTTTGAATTCCATTCAGGATCATCATCACGAATTGCAGTTGTATAACCTCTTGTTTTCATAGCGATGACTTGCTGCATTCTATGTTTTTCTTCTAATATGTCGCCCCCGTTAGGATCTATCATATGGAACAACGACCTAAAGCGATTGCAAACAGGACTGCTTTTATCGATATCTTCAAGGCTTGAATTACATGTAAAACCATCTGTAGTTAACGCTATTACTTGTTTATCCTTCGGAACGCCTAATAAAAGCGATGAGAGAAGAGCGCGAGCGGTGCCTGATACATATGCAGCGAAAAAAGCGTTTGTTAATTCGCCCTGTTCTAGATATTTCATATTGCCCGATTTAATATCGAAAACGCGTTTAGGTCTTAAACTCATTGCTAGACGGCCGTAACAACTATTTCCTTTTTCTTTCCAGAATTTTTCCAGAAAATCATTGGCATACTGCTTCGTTTTGTAGTGTTGTCTTTTAGCTCTAACCAGTTTCATGAATGGGGTGAAAATTCGCTCATCATCGAGCCACGGGATCCGAAACCCCTGTAGTATCTCTATTTGGGCTCCTTGGTAGTGCGCTACTTCTATTTCAGCAGCTGTACAATAACAAATACCTTCTAATGGATAAACGAGTCCAAAAGGGTCTGCTCTTACAGGTAAAGAAGGGTACATAGTGTCGTCTTTGAATTTAAACTTTACCCTCAAAAGACCGTAAACATCGCCAAGAAAGTCTTCAATGTTATCCGATATTTTAATACGATCGAAATCCAGACTTCTCAACCCATTCAAAATCACCGTATAGCAACTTGGGGCATCGAAATCATACCATGTGTCAATGCCTGTAGGCCCCGTGATATAGCACTCATTGCGGCCACCGTGGTAGCATTCTATTGCCATCGTCTCGAAAAGGTGAGGGACACTTTTTAGTGCATAATGTTTATCCGTTATGGGTTGAAACTCTGTTGAGCCTGACTTTTTAATCCATCTTTCAGTGACAACTTTTTCTTTACCGAAAATGCTATTAAAGTATTCTTTGAATGATTCATCTTTAAGCGTCACATCTTCTTCGATATTAAATATTTCTTTATACCGTACAAGCAGTGTTTCTTTGAATGCTTTTACAGCTAAACTTCCTATCGTAAACGATAAGTGGGGGTTCCCACCTTCAATGCATTCATACTGGATGACTTGCTCAATGTGCAAACACGCAATCATGGCATCGTTTATTGCATACTCTGTAAAACCATCTCTATCTTTGTTTAAGTATTCACCCATTCGTGAAATATCATATGGTGGTGGTATCTCTTTTTTAGGACAGCCGACAAGCTCTCCAATTTTCTTTAATGATTGGAAACCTGCTGGCGCGAAGAGCATGGAATCGTAGAATGTCACTAATATTGGGTATGTATTATTACTGCCATCATTGAGCTTAAAGGGGTTGTCATCTATACGTTTTTTAAACTCTTTACCTAGATCTACAGCGTAACCATCTCGCAAACTTGCTACGGTTTTTCGCACCGAGCTGACGAGTGTTTTGATATCTTTAAACGCATTACTGAAGGTGAATAAATCTGCTTTTAGATAATGTGCCACCAACAATATGTGTTCGGGCCATTTACTGATAACTTTTTCTTGAATGGCAGCTTGAATAACTTTAGCTAGGAAGGTTTCAAACGATAGCCTATGCTTCTTATGTCCTGAGTCTGTGAAAAATATACCTTGGCAACGTCTACCCTCAAAACTCACAACATATTGATACGATAAAACATTATTTTGCTCGCCATCTTGTTCATACTCTGTATCGATAGATATAATTGGCTTTAATGCCGTTGGGATTCGCTTTTGTTTAAGGTGTTTTCTGATCTCTATTTGGCGTTCTTTGCTTATTTGTTTTTTTGATTTAACTTCTCGCATATTATTATTTTTAATATTATCGCGATTTCTACTAGAGCTGGACTTATCATCAATGCCGTAACTTGATTCTAAATCATCAGCCTCAGCAGTACTGTTATTTTCTGGCTTCTCAGGAGCATCCAGATAGCTTTCCTCGAAATCATCTTTCATCTGCTTTTCCTTGCTGTAATAGAGCAATGATAATAACCGATTGTCAAAGTGAGTAAGGAAATATTTATTGAATTTTAGATGAAGAGAGCACTAAAAATATTTAGTAACTGTTAGTGAGTTTTTTATCGTGCAACCTACTGATAAATATATTATTAAGTGAAAGTAGGATTTACTCGTAGGGGAAACTATCATTATACAATAGATGAATTTCGCAACGTCGACCCAACGTCTGTCGTTGCTTTCAGGTCTTGAGTTCTAACTTACTTCTGCCCCATTGTTGGTTTAAGAACCTAATCACTACGATTAGCTATTTTTGCAAAAATAGCTAAAATAGCTAGAAGCTGTTTTGCCTAGTGTGGATACGTTGTGAACAAAGAAATTATAGAAGAAATTAAGCAAGCACTTGCCTCCGCCCCTCGCAATAAGTACATGGCCGAATTACATCTTCAGTCCATCAAATATGCTGATGAATTAGGAAATATTACGGCTAGAGAATTTTGTGAGGAAGTCGGATTGAGGCCTAGTTACGCCACTGAGTTTAGTAAGATGAGAAATCTTACAACAAGGCTCAAAGCTGCTGGTTTAGATACAAGGAAGGTTTAAACAGTATGTTAATTGACAACGTTACTAATAAAGTAGCTGATACACTTTCAAAAACGATTAAAACCAACGATAAGCTCTCCGTTATGACGGGGCTTTTTTCTATCTACGCTTTCGATCACTTGAAAGAGTCGTTGAACAAATTAGAATCAATTAGACTACTATTTTCTCAAGCAAAAGGTTTCGACTCATTTGATTCCTTTGACCGTGAATCGCCTTTTGGTGCTCTTAATGGTACGACTCTAGAAAACAAGTTTCGTAATCAATTGAACCAAAAAGCGATAGCGCAAGAGTTTGCTGATTGGTTGAAAGAGAAAGCATCGGTTCGCTTGGTTCAACAAGCAGGCGCTGTTCAGCAACATATCACCCATGTCAATTCTCAATCAAACTCAATTGCAATTAATGGTGCTCAATTTAATGGGCAAGGTCTGGGGCTAACGGTATCTTCAGGCTTTGATATGATAAGCCTTGCAAAAGCAGATCAAGCACAAGAACTTTTAGGCTTCTTTAACCGAGTTTGGGGGAGTAAAGCACAAGTCAAAGATGCCACCGAACTTTTTCAAGCTGAACTTGCAAAGTTTACCTGTGATCAAACACCACAATTTATCTATTTCATTACCTTATATAATATTTTTAAAGATTTTGTCGGTGATCTTCAAGAAGACAAGATTTTAAAAGTAAAAACAGGATTTAAAGATACATTAGTTTGGAATAAATTGTATAAATTTCAGAAGGATGGTGTGTTAGGGGCAATTAATAAACTAGAACACTTTAATGGTTGTATCATTGCTGATAGCGTTGGTTTAGGTAAGACATTTGAAGCTCTTGCAGTAATAAAATACTACGAGCTTCGCAATGATAAGGTGCTTGTTCTTTGTCCTAAAAAGCTACGTGATAACTGGCTTATTTATACGCAAAACGACAAACGTAATTTACTCGCGAGTGATCGCTTTAATTACGATGTACTTAACCATACCGATATGAGCCGTACAGCTGGTTATTCAGGCGATATTAACCTTGAAACAATTAATTGGGGTAACTACGATCTCGTTGTAATCGATGAATCACATAATTTCCGCAATAATAACCCCAAGAAAGATGGGCGAAATCGCTACCAACGACTTCTGGAAGACATCATTCAAGCCGGTGTAAAAACCAAAGTCCTGATGCTTTCTGCTACGCCTGTAAATAACCGCTTAAATGATATGAAAAATCAAGTAGCGTTTATTACGGAAGCAAATGATCAAGCGTTGTCGGAACATGGTATTAACAGTATTGAAAGTACATTAAAGCAAGCCCAAGCTCGCTTTACTAAATGGGCTGAACAAGATCCTTATGTGAGAACATCTAAAGAATTGCTTGATTCGATGAACTTTGATTATTTCAAGTTGCTCGATATTTATACTATTGCACGTTCACGGAAGCATATCGAAAAATATTACGGCACTGCCGATATAGGTAAGTTTCCTACACGCCTCCTACCTGTAAACTTGAAGGCATCTATTGACCTTAAAGATCAATTTCCCCCTTTGGAAGAAGTAAATAAGACTATCCGTAGACTGTCACTTGCGTTCTACTCACCAATGAAATACGTGAGAATGGATAAAAAAGCTGAATATGCAAGACGATATGACCAAGAAGTAAAGGGGGGTAAGAGCGTATTTAAACAGGTTGACCGTGAAGAAAGCTTGATTCATTTGATCCGTATTAACATGCTTAAGCGCATGGAAAGTTCAATCCATTCTTTTACTCTAACATCAGAAAAAATATTGACTCAGGTCGATGCATTACTAACAAAGATCCATAATTTCAATGCAAACATAAAACCCAGCTTAACAGACGACCTTACTTATGAATTCGTGGCCCCACCAATAGAAGAAATAGATGATCTTGAGTTTAACTCACCTGAACTTGCTCCATATCTTATAGGAAATAAAACCAAAGTTCGTATTCAAGATATGGACTTAATCAGATTTTCACAGGATCTAGAAGCTGACAGAGTATTTCTTCAAGAAATTGTTAAAGAATCAAAAAGCATTGATGCTGAACGTGATGCAAAATTATCAATGTTAAAGCAAGCTTATAGTGAAAAATCCAGAAAACCGATTAATGGCAATAACAAAAAAGTTATCATTTTTACAGCTTTTGCCGATACCGCTGAATATTTATACAAAAACATTGCACCATGGGCTGAAAAAGAACTTGGCCTTCACTCAGCTGTTATAACAGGGCAACGAACTGAGACAACGCTGCGTACTCCTAGCCAAAATGGAAAAGTAGGTAAAAGGTTTACATCAGACTTAAATAGTTTGCTTACCCACTTCTCACCCAAATCCAAAGAACGAGAGAAGGTTTACCCTGAATACAAAGAAGAAGTTGATATTTTAATCGCAACAGACTGTATTTCAGAAGGTCAGAACCTGCAAGACTGTGACTATCTCATAAACTATGACATTCACTGGAATCCCGTTCGTATTATTCAACGCTTTGGACGTATAGACCGTTTAGGTTCAGTAAATGATGTCATTCAGCTGGTGAACTTTTGGCCTAATATGGAATTGGACGAGTATATCAATCTAGAAGCTAGGGTGAGCGGAAGAATGGTGCTACTTGATATTTCAGCAACTGGTGAAGAGAACTTGATTGAAACTGACAGTGAACAAGATTCGAAGAAAAACAAAGGGATGAATGATTTAGAGTACCGCAGGAAGCAACTTGAACAGCTTCAAAATGCAGTGGTAGACCTCGAAGAAATTACAGGTGGTGTCTCTATAACCGATTTGACGCTGAATGATTTTAGAATGGATCTTTCAAGCTTTCTTAGTAACAAAGATCAAGATAATTCAGCATTATTAGAGCAATCTCCAGTGGGGTTGTTTGCTCCCGTCTTTATTTCTAATTCAAGTCAATTTACGAGCAAATTCTCGCAAATATGTGATGAAATTCAATCAGGGGTAATTTTCTGCCTAAAAGATATTAAAGGCAAAGTCCAGGTTGAGGAAAGCTACTCTCTTGCCCCTTACTACCTTGCTTATATCGCTGACGACGGAGAAGTTTTGCTTTCGTTCACCCAGTCAAAACAAATACTCGATTTATGTAAAAAGTTGGGTTCAGAGCTAATCGACATGGAACAATCAGCTGATGCTTATCACCAGTTTGCTAACTGCACTCAAAATGGTAAAAAAATGAATCATTATCAAAATCTTTTAGCAAAAGCGGTAGAGAACATTGCTGGTAAAAGTGAAGAAATTGGTGCTACAAGCCTGTTTAGTAGAGGTGGTACTGTCTTATTATCATCTAGCACTCAAAACGTGAATGATTTTGAAGTCGTTAGTTATATAGTCATTGTGTAATGGAAAAAATGATAGAGCATATTGATTTTCGTCTATTAGATGATGCTAAACCAAACAGATTAGCTGACAAGGTACGTCAGCACTTGGGACTACCTGATTCTACGTTTCTAGGCACACGAATCACTAAGAAAATGCTCTTAGATTCATCTAGTCACAATGGGAACGAGTTAAGCCTTAATGATAAAAAATTAGTGACGGATGTTATTCAATCTATCGAGTGGTTAAACACACTTAAGCCAGAAACGCTTAATATTCCTGTTTATACTACTGATATAGTTGAATATATAGAGATAGCTGTGATACGAGTTACGTTAAAGTTGCCTCAAGAACTAAGCAATAAGGACAAAGGCAAACTTAAATCTAATGCCTTAAAGAAAGTTTCTAAACTTTTACATACTTTAATTCCATACCCAGTAATTCTGCTGCTAGAGCTAGCTGATGAATTATCTATCAGTCTAGCTGATAAGCGTATTAGTCAAGCCGATAAAACCAAATTGGTTATAGAGCATATCTATAATAGTGATTGGTTAAACTCATCGAGCCTAACAAAAGCTCACAATGACTTTCTTAATGATTTCTCTTTAAAAAACGCGTCAAACCTCAATTACTTTGAGCTTTATCAAGATTTCATAGCAATGCTCATAGGGCTGGAAACAAGTAAGATTTCAGGTCGCTATATGAATATAGATGGCTCATCTAAGAACTTTTCAATTGAACAGGGTAATCTACAATCTGAATCACAAGACTATACGCTACAACATGATTCACTATTGGAATCAACTTTATGTTTAACGTTTCGTGAAAAGAGCAATGAGGATAAAACAGCTTTGCTCCGTGAGTTAGCAGGATTAGAAGCTGAGTTAAGCAGCATCAGGAACAAGATTAAGAAAGAGACGCAAATGAATACAAAAATGAAACTCAATGTAGAAGCAAGAAAGATAAAACAAGCAATTTCAGCAATCACTTCTCAATTGGCATAAAGTGAGCCAAAGAAATGATATGACATAAAATAGAACGTAGTTGTTTATTCAATATTTTATACAACTCGATACAAACAAATTTGGCTTAGATAGTGAGTATGAAAATGAGTGGAATAGATAAAATCACGGGCAGCAGCCCTGAAGCAAAAAGCTTAGATATCACACAGCAAAATATTGAGCAACTAAAGCAGCTTTTTCCTGACGTTTTCTCAGAAAATAAAATAGACTTCGAAGCTCTTAAAACTGCACTTGGTGAAGCAGTAGATGATTCAGAAGAACGTTACAATTTTACTTGGCATGGTAAGACTAAGGCTCGCCAAATCTCTCAAACACCTTCGACAGGTACATTAAGGCCATGTATCGAGGAAAGCGTAAACTGGGATACCACCGAAAACTTATTCATTGAAGGCGATAACCTTGAAGTGCTTAAGTTACTGCAAAAATCTTACCATAAAAAAGTAAAGATGATCTACATCGATCCTCCTTATAACACAGGTAAAGACTTTGTTTATAAAGATAACTTTCGTAATAACATCCAAAATTACCTAGAACAAACTGGTCAGCTAGATCATGAAGGAAAAAAAACCAATACAAACTCTGATACTTCGGGAAGATTCCATTCTGATTGGCTGAATATGATGTATCCTAGGTTAAAACTTGCACGAAATTTACTTAAAGATGATGGTGTTATCTTTATATCCATTGATGATAACGAATCATTAAACCTCCGAAATATTATGAATGAAATATTTGGTGAAATAAACTTTGTTGCTGATGTATGTGTTGTCAATAATTTAAAAGGCCGAAATGACAAAAAGAATATAGCTACAGCAAATGAAAGACTGATGATGTACAAAAAATCTGATTTATTTGAAGAATACGGTTTAGATTTGCCAGAAGATAAAATAAAAGATTACAAACTTACTGATGATAACGGAAAGTATAGGCTGATTGAGCTACGTAAACGTGGTGGGGCGGATACAAGAGAGGAAAGGCCGAACATGTACTACCCGTTTTATGTCGATCCATTAACGTCCGAAGTTAGCTTGGAAAAGAACGAACGTTTTTGTATAGAAGCATTGCCTACTAAGTCCAATAATGTTGATGGTCGTTGGCGCTGGGGAAAAAGTACTGCAAGCTTACGCTTATCAAGCTTAATTGGTAAAACCGTGAGAGATTCTGGAAAATATAATATTTACGAGAAGGATTACTTAGATCAATCAGGAGAAATTAAGCGAATTAAGCCAAAGTCCATAATGTTTGGGAAAGACTACTCTACAGATGGAGCAACGAAAAAGTATAGAGCTTTAATGCCTGATGTTGATTTTGATAACCCAAAGCCAGTTGAATTTTTAGAAGATTTAGTAGTTTATTCTTGTCCACCTAATTCAAATGAAATTTGCATGGACTTTTTTTCTGGTTCAGGAACACTTGCACATGCTGTGATGAGTCGAAACTTAAAAGATAATGGGAACCGTAAATTTGTTGCGATTCAACTACCAGAACCTCTCTCAGATGTAACTACTAATTATAAGAAAATAAGTGATATAACTTGTAAACGTATAACTAGAGCTGGAGAAAAAATTAGTTTAGAAAATAGCCAGATTGATTCTGGGTTTAAGAAATTTATGTTAAGCGAAACAAATATAAAACCTTGGAATGTAGACTTCGATAATCTTGAGCAAGTACTTCAACAAGCAACTGAATCAATTAAATCAGATCGTTCTAGTGAAGATGTACTGTATGAAATTTTTCTAAAGTATGGCTATGAATTAACTACACCTGTAGATATTGAAATGGTAAACGACTATTTTGGAAATGATCGACAGGTTTTTGTTGTTGGTGCTGGAGCGTTAATTGTCTGTTTAGATGATGAAATTACAGCCGAAGTGGTAGAAGGTATTGCCAAGTTAAAAGAAAAACTAAACCCAGAGACTACCCAAGTTGTATTTAAAGATGCTGGATTTGCTGATAGCAATGTAAAAACCAATGCAATCCAGATTTTGAAGCAGGCAGGTATTAGCGATGTTAAAAGCATTTAAGGGGTAAATTATGTCTGAAATGAAGATACAGTTTGACCCAGATCTGACTCATCAAAAAGATGCAATTAACGCCGTTGTAGGTGTGTTTGAAGGGCAAGAAACATTTCAATCTAATTTTTCTGTATCAAATGCTGTTCAAGCGGATATGTTTGAGAAAAATGATGGTATCGGTGTTGCTAATGCCTTGAGCTTGTTACCAGAAGAGTTATATGAAAATACTCGAAATGTTCAGTTAGTTAACGGTTTACCTCAAACTGAAACAACGAAGCAAGCACTGCCGAGTCTTGATTTTACTATTGAGATGGAAACCGGTACGGGTAAAACATACGTTTACTTGCGAAGCGCATTTGAGTTGAATCAACGTTATGGCTTAACAAAGTTCATCATCGTTGTTCCATCAGTAGCGATCAAGGAAGGTGTTTTTAAATCGCTGCAAATGACTGAAGATCATTTCAGAAAAGAATATAAAAACGTGCAGTATGATTACTTTGTCTATGACTCTTCAAAACGTGAGCAAGTCAGAAACTTTGCTACCAATGACTATATTCAGATTATGGTTATCAACATTGATGCTTTCAGTAAGTCATTTGTTGATCCTGAAAAAGAGTCTACTGCTAACTTAATTCACCGTACAGACGATCGTCTAAACGGTATGAAGCCAATTGAGTTCATCCAAGCGACACACCCAGTAGTGCTAATTGATGAACCTCAATCAGTAGCATCTACCGCTAATCGCAAACAAGCAATTGCGAGCTTGAACCCTTTATGCACTTTCCGTTATTCAGCAACGCTAACTGAAAATTTAAATATGCTTTACAAGCTTGATTCGATTGATGCATATGAGCGTAAGTTGGTTAAACAGATTGAAGTAGCGTCGATTGAGGTTCAGGACAATCATAACCAAGCTTATATTAAGCTGATTGGTGTTGATAACAAGAAGTCACCAATTACTGCTAAAGTTGAAATTGATGCTCAAACTAAAACGGGAAAATTGCAAGCCCGTAAAACAATAACCGTAAAAAGTGGTACTGATTTATTTGAAGCTTCAAATGGACGAAGTATTTACGAAGGCTATGTGATTAACGACATTTATTGTGAAGAAGGCAATGAGTATATCGATTTTACCAGTCGTGATGACATCATTGAACTAGGTCAAGCTATTGGTGAAGTTGACCAAGATACTTACAAGCGACTTCAAGTATCAAAAACGGTTGAAGAGCATCTTGAAAAAGAGTTGAGATTTTATAAAAAAATCACTCAAGGTGTTGATGTGATGGAGCACTCCAAGGTTATTAGCCAAAAAGGGATCAAGGTTCTGAGCTTGTTCTTTATTGACAAAGTCGCCAACTATCGAGGTTACTCTGTAGACGGTGTGCCTGTACAAGGTAAATTTGCACAGTGGTTTGAAGAAGAGTTTACTCAACAGCTTAGAAAGCCAAAGTATAGGATCCTATATCCTAGTGTATGGGATAAAAACGGGGACAAGTTCATTGTTAATGAGCAATCTCTCAAAGAATTAGCGAGTTCTGTTCATAATGGCTACTTTGCACAAGATAAGAAAAAAGATTCATCTGGTAATCCTTTGTTTGCAGAGTCTAAGCTTTCAGCAAAGGGAGAAGGTGGCAAAACTGCTGCTGATGAATCTGCTTATAACTTGATTATGAAAGACAAAGAAAAGTTACTCTCAATGGATGAGAAGTTACGTTTCATTTTTAGTCACTCGGCCCTTAAAGAGGGATGGGATAATCCTAACGTATTTCAGATATGTACCCTTAACGAAACTAATTCCGTGATGAAAAAACGTCAGGAGATTGGCCGAGGTTTGCGTTTAGCTGTCGATCAGTCTGGTGAGCGTGTACCTTATGGATTTGAAGTAAATACGCTAACGGTTATGGCGAATGAATCTTATGAGGAATTTGTAGCAGCACTTCAAAAAGAAATTGAAGAAGAAGAGGGTATTAAGTTTGGTGCAGTAGAAAAGCATCAATTTGCTAATATTGTGATCTATGGTGAACATGATACTAAACAGTTTCTTGGAGCGAAAAAATCTGAAGAGATTTATCAACACTTAGCGGCTAAAGGTTATATTGATAAAAAAGGTAAAATTCAAGATTCCCTAAAAGTTGATTTAGCTGATAATACAGTGAGTTTACCTGAAAGCGTTATAGAACATTCTGAAGCAATTCTTGCGACTCTAAGTAAAGTTGCTAAAGGGTTGAGTATCAAAAAACACGAAGAAAAGAAAACAGCTAGACTACGTGAAGATAATGGTAAGCAAATTGTGCTTGGCGATGATTTTAAAGCGCTTTGGGAACGTATCAAGTATAAAACTGCATATCGAGTTAATTTCAGTGTTGGTGAGCTTGTACAGAAGTGTATCAAAGAAATTAGATCGTCTGTCGCAGTAGGTAGTGCCAAGTTTGAATATAAAAAGGTGAAAGTCGCAATAACAGAGGCTGAATTGGAAACATTTGATGAACAATCAAAAATTCAATATTACCGTAATCGTAACTTTAAACTTCCTGATATTGTCACCTATCTTGAATCATACACTAACCTTACCCGTAAAACCGTTGTAGACATACTGCTTGGTATTGGTGATAAATTAGAGGCGTTTAAAAATAACCCTCAAAAATTCATTGAGTTAGCTAGTGAAGTCATTCGTAAACAGATGCGTTTAGCTATTGTTGATGGCATTTCATATCATCGAATTGGAGATGATGATTTTTATGCTCAAGAGCTCTTCCAAGAGGAAGAATTAACCGGATACCTTAAGGATATGGTTGAAGCTAAAAAGTCTGTTTATGATTACATCGTTTGTGATTCGGGGACAGAGTTTGAATTTGCTGAGAAACTCGAAGAGTCGACGGATGTTAAGCTTTACGCAAAACTACCTGCTTGGTTTAAAATAGATACACCATTGGGAAGTTACAATCCCGATTGGGCGGTATTAATAGACAAAGATGATGGTATGGGTGAACAGCTCTATTTTGTCGTTGAAACCAAATCAAGTATTTTTTCTGATGAATTACGCTCCTCAGAGCAAGCTAAAATTGATTGTGGTATTGAGCACTTTAAAGCGTTATCACAAGACAAAAACGGTAGAGCCATAGAGAACCCTGCTAAGTTTGTTAAGGCTGATAATTTTAATACTTTTGCTACATACCTAGAAGAATAACGCACTTCTCCTCTAACGAGATAGCTCCAGAACTGGCTATCTCGTACTTTTTATGTTTTTGAATAAGTATTCGGATAAAATCGATATGCCAATTACAGTTGAATTTTAACTCTAACTAATATTTGTCCAGAAATTAGCTAGAGCCTGTAACTAGGTGGCCAAATTAACTATGCCCCTACAATAAACAACCGATTGTCAAAGTGAGTAAGGAAATATTTATTGAATTTTAGATGAAGAGAGCACTAAAAATATTTAGTAACTGTTAGTGAGTTACTTTTTGTGCAACCTACTGATAAGTAGAGCATTAAATAAAAGTAGGATTTGCTCGTAGGGGAAACTATCATTATACAATAGATAAATTTTTCAACGTCGACCCAACGTCATAGCAACCAATTTTGCAAGACCAAGCGATCTCTGCGACTATTGGGTGAGATTGATTCAGTTTTTAATAGGGAAATGTATTAGCACACAATAACTAATGAATTCTATTTACCTTTTGGATTGTTTGATAAATACTGATTTTAATGACAGTATAAAACAAAGGCTGTATAATTTGCCGCCGATTGATTTACGTTAAATTAGTGATTTTTGGAGAGATATATGAGCGATATTACATTTCAAGATGTAGCTAAATACATCCTAGAGAAAAAAGGTGATATGTCAGCGATGAAGCTGCAAAAGCTAATGTATTACTCTCAAGCATGGTCACTAGTTTGGGATGAAGCGTGTCTTTTCGATGATGATTTCGAAGCGTGGGCTAATGGCCCGGTTTTAAAGCCCTTATACAATTTACATCGCGGACAATTCAAGGTTAGTAGTGAGATTGTAAGTGGTGGTAACACCGACAAACTTAGCCAAGAACAAGTTGATAGCATTGATAAAGTTCTAGATTTCTTTGGATCGAAAACTGCACAGTGGTTAAGCGACTTAACACACAAAGAGCAGCCTTGGATTATCGCCCGAGAAGGCTTAGAACCAATGCAGACATCTAGTAATATAATAACCAAAGGTTCAATGGACGAATATTATTCAGCTCTATAATGGTTGCTATCGATAGGGCTGCTAGAAAAGCAGAAAAAGCTGCAAAGAGAAATAAAAAATCCATTAAACTTCAAACAAATTTCATCGAAAACAACCCGCTAAAAGAGCCTAAAGTTCAGGTTTTACCTGATATAGAAAAACTCCCTAAATTTGAAGCAAGCATTAGCACTTTAGATACCCCCAAACAAGTTAGAGTTAACGCAAATGGCTCTCGCTTTGGCCTCACAATGACATGGTGTGCTCGAAAAGCTGATTCTGAGGGCGATTGGTCATGGGGCGAGCCAAGGGCATGGGATGACGTTGAATGGACTGGTACGATATTAAATGGTTTAAATAATATTGAAGGATTAGATTGGAAAGAGATACAACAACAAAGTTCTGATTCGGGTCATTTAATGCACCACTCGCATGATGTCGTTGATATAGCAGATGAAGCTGTAGAGCGTTGGATTAATTTGGGATTTGAAGAGTTTGATGAAATATTTCGTTTCCGTTTGGGTAACACCAAGCGAGCATGGGGTGTTGTGCTAAACGCTCATTTCTATATGGTTTGGTGGGAGCGGAAACATCGTATTTATAGTGTTGATTAGAGCCAGTTGCAGATTAGTTGCAAAAATATATCTAACTGTAATCAAGCGGAGTTAAGCCAAGTAACATCATAATAATGCCAGTCTCAGTCCAGTAAAGCCCTGTCTATAGTAACCCTCGGATTGTGATTCCGGTTGTCGTGGGTTCGAGCCCCATCAGTCACCCCATTCAATTTGTTGTTTTATGTATATTTCGGTGATTAGCGCAGCCCGGTAGCGCATCTCGTTTGGGACGAGAGGGTCAGAGGTTCGAATCCTCTATCACCGACCAATTGACGCCTTTAAGCGTATTAAGCTGTTATAGTTTAATGAATTATAGATTTACGGTGATTAGCGCAGCCCGGTAGCGCATCTCGTTTGGGACGAGAGGGTCAGAGGTTCGAATCCTCTATCACCGACCAATTAAACAAAAAAGCCACTCATTAGAGTGGCTTTTTTGTTTAATTGGTCTGAAACGCCGTTAACGGCGTTTTTACGCCCTATGTGCTATCTCTGTAGGTTTGGTGTATCGAAGAGCCTTCGTAGTAGCGATACGGTTGCTGTGGTTAACTTATTCAATCTGGATTGGAATAGAATAATAATTAACAGCAAAATATCCCCCTGATGACATTTCAAATTAAAAGTATCCCCGTTTTTACGTGACGACATCTCGTCAACGTATCGCATAATGTTATGAACAAGTTTGGTTATCGTTATGCGGATATTGCTATCGAGCGAAGTATGAATGACTGAGTTCATATATGGTCTCCTCCCTTATTGCAAGGTGTCATTCATCGATAACAGGGACAGGATTGCTGTCATATTAACGGTCTTTAAATGAAGTTTGTTACTTCTGACCTCGATGTATTCCGCGCATATTGTCTTTATCAGGTTATCGGTATTTGCTACCACTGAACTCGCCAGGTTTTCAATATGCAGGTTTTGCCTGTTATGTCATCGCTTCATTTTACCCACGCAATTCGTTGAAGAGCGGTTTACTTTTTATTGCTACTTATATTTCTATGGTTGAATAATCTTTGCCTGATACCGTTATAGCCCAGGACATTCTCGCCATTTTGTTGGCATAAGCCACACATGCGCGGTTATGTCCCCGAGTTTGCACAAGCTCATTGAGCCATTGGCTCAACTTGTCATGCTTGGTGCCAGTTCTTGATGCAACCGCTTTAGCACCTTGTATTAACAAACACCTTAGGTAATACCAATCTCATTAAATATCTGGTCAGTTCAGAGTCTCTCAGGTTTTTCAATTCAAGGCACATTGATGTAGAAATGGTTGTTCCCTTTTAAATCGATGTAACACAGAAGTGGAATACCTGAGA